>NZ_JAPNUG010000027.1:0-129659 GCF_036631435.1 Ralstonia sp. 1B3
TGCCCTGTGCGAAAAGCCCGATGCGCAGTATTTCGCCTATGCGCGCGGCCGCTATGAAGGCGCCTGGGGCTTCAGGCAGGCCGACAACCTGCACGTGGCGCAGAGCCAGTACCACGACATCGGCATCTCGAAACGCCTGGGCATCACCACCTGCTGGATCGAGCGCCGGCACGGCATGAAAGACTCGGGCGGCACCATCGAATCCGAGCACACCGTGCCGGATTACCACTTCCATACGCTCGCGCAGCTGGCCGACGCGGTCGAGGCTGGAGAGTGAAGCGCGACGACATTGCCGGGCCGGTCGCCGATCTTCTGCCGGACCTCGTGGCCCTGCGCCGCGATCTGCATGCGAATCCGGAACTCGCCTACGAAGAACACCGTACGGCAGGCATCGTCGCGCAGTCGCTGCGGGTGTTGGGGCTAGAGGTAGAGGAAGGCATCGGCGGCACCGGCGTGGTCGGCACGCTGCGCGGCGGCCACGGCAAACGCAGCGTTGCGCTGCGCGCCGACATGGACGCGCTGCCGATGGTGGAGCTGGGCCGGCCAGCGCACGCGAGCCGCATGCAGGGCAAGCACCACGGCTGCGGGCATGACGGGCACACCAGCATGCTGATCGGCGCTGCCCGCCAGCTTGTGCGAACGGGCGTGGACGGCACGGTCCACTTCATCTTCCAGCCCGCCGAAGAGGGCCAGGCCGGCGCGCGCCGGATGATCGAAGACGGCCTGTTCGAGCGATTTCCGTGCGACAGCGTCTATGCGCTGCACAACTGGCCGGATTTGCCGCTCGGACACGCGCAGACGCGGCCCGGCCCGATCATGGCAGCGGCAGACCGGTTCGACATCACCGTGCGCGGCCGTGGCGGGCATGCAGCCCAGCCTCACCACACGCCGGATGCCATCCTCGCGGCCAGCCAGCTGGTGGCGCAACTGCACACCATCGTCTCCCGCCGGATCGATCCAAACGAATCGGCGGTGTTGTCCGTCACGCGCATCGAAGGTGGGCATAGCCACAACGTGCTGCCGGCCGAGGTGCGCATCACCGGCACCGTACGCAGCTTCGATGCGGTATCGCAGGATCGCATCGAGGCGGCGCTGCGGGACACGGCCAACGGCATCGCGCTGGGCAGCGGCACGCAGGTGGAGGTGGATTACCGCCGCTATTACCCGGCGACCATCAACACGCGGCCCGAAGCGCTGCTCGCGTTGGATGCGGCGCAGGCGATCGGCCTGGAGGCCGCAGAGGCGCCACGCGCTGCCTTCACCTCTGAAGACTTTGCTTTCATGCTGCAGCGCAAGCCCGGCGCCTATCTCTGGCTCGGCCAAGGGCGCGCCGATGCCGGCCCCGATGGCGAATACCCGCTGCACCACCCGTGTTACGACTTCAACGACGACGCGTTGCCGTTGGGCGTGCGCTGGTTTTGCGAAGTTGCCCGCCGCGCGTTGGCCGCCGCTCCATCTGCTTCTTGAACTGCGACCATGCGCGTCGCCCTCCCGATATTGCAGCCTTAGAAATCTGCGACCTTGCCCCAGGCCGAGTGCTTGAAGCGCGCCGGGTCGGGGCAGGGTCGAAGATCGGCTTTTCGCCGGTCACCAGATCCGCGATCAGATGGCCGGCACCGGGGCCGATACCGAAGCCGTGGCCCGAGAAGCCCGCGGCCAAAATGAACCCAGGAATCTCCGGCACCTCGCCGATACCGGGCACGCCGTCCGGGGTGTTGTCGACGAAACCGGCCCAGGCGTTGGCGACGCCTGCTTGGCCCAGCACCGGCAGCAGTTCAACAGCGCGGTTGTAGGTTTGTCGACGGCCGCTGCATCGGGCCGCGGGTCGAGGATGCGCATGCGCTCCATGGGCGTGGGGGCATCGAGCCGCCACCGCGCGAGTGTTTCGTGGCCGGCGCGAATGCCTTCCAGGCCGCCCGGGAACACATTGCGCCAGCGCTTCGCGAACATCGGCAGAAACTGCGGCGCGAAGCGCAGCAGCTGCGCGGTCGGGTCCACGCGTCCGCGTCCGCTGATGGCCAGGTTGTAGCTGCCATCGCTGCGGCGGGTGATGGATACGCGTGCAGTGTGCAGAGCGTCAGGCACCGGCTCGGTCACCCCGTCACACGCACGATGGACTGGCGAACGGTCGCCTGCGGAAAACGGATGCCCAATTGGCGGCAGAACGACGATGCCCACGCGCCGCCTGCAAACACCACAGTGCGGGTCTTGATGGTTCCGGCTTCCGTGACGACGCCGCTCACGCGGCCGATCTCGTCGCCGCGTGCAGCGCAGTTCTGGTGCACGGTGCCGCCGCGCTTCATGAGCGCAGCGGCCACTGCTGGCGCCGCCTTGGCAGGGTCGGCCGTGCCGTCGCTCGGTGAGAACACGCCACCCTTCCACGCGCGACCAGTGAGCCGCCCCCGCTCGGACGCTTCTTGGCTGCTCAGCATGTGCGTGGTCACGCCAGCCGTCTTCGCGAAATCGCGCCACTTCGTCCAGCGGGCAAGTTCTTCTTCGTCGTTGCTGAGATAGAGCAGGCCGCAGCGGCGGAAACCCGTGTCTTCGCCCGTGTCGGCGGCAAACTGCTCCCACAGTTCGAGGCTCTTTGTGGCCATCGGCAGCTCGCGCGCATCGCGGTTCTGCTGCCGGCACCAGCCCCAATTGCGGCTCGACTGTTCGGCCCCGATGCGGCCCTTTTCGACCACGGCTACCGACACGCCGCGCCTGGCGAGGTAATAGGCAGCAAAGACACCGATGATGCCGCCGCCGATCACGACGACGTCGGCCTGCGCTGGAAGGGAAGAGGCGCTCTCGATGAGGCGCAACGGTTGAGACATGACTCGCTTTCCTCGTTCGTTCAGGCCTGGGCGTTTTGCACCACGTAGAACTTGGCGACGCGCTCCGTGCTCAGCCATCCGATGGCGGCGCCCTGCGGCACGAAGATGGCATCGCCGGCACTCACGGACAGCACGCTGCCATCCGGGCCAGCGAATTGCACACCGCCATCGAGCACGTACATGAACTCGTTGACCGGATGCGCGCGAACGATGCGGTGATACGGCGTCGAGTCCCAGGTGCCGGCGCGGTATTGCGTTGGCTCGTCGGTGAAGACGTTATCGCTGCGGCACTGCGGAACCGGCCCGAGCAGCACCTCCGGAGCGGGGCCGCCCGACGGTTTGAAGTCCGCATCGGCGTGCAGCGGGATGAGCGCCGGCGTGGTCGGTGTGTTGATGACAGCAGCGCAGAACACGAATCGAACGCCCGTGGCAGCCTCGATGCGCACGGCCGTGCCGGATGCGATGACCGCGCCCGCGCCCGGGCCGATCACGTGCGGTGCCGAGCCCGGCGCCGTGAGCGTCAACTCGCCCTCCACGACGGCGAGCGTCTCGGTATGGGGAAAGCTCGCGACATCCCGTTCGCCGACAAAGCTGGCCCGGCCGGCGCGCATCGCGTTGGGCCCTTCCCAGGCAATCTCCCGTTCTTGCGCGAAGGGGTCGTCGGGGCTCAGCGCGGCAGGCCGGAACGCGGTTGAGATTGGGGCGCCGTCGGCGCGATGCAGCATCAGGGCGGTTGTCATGCAGGGTTGGTCCTCACCGCATCCAGCAGTGGACTCGGTTTCGAGGGCGTCAGCGTTGGTTGGGAAAGAGCCGTTCGATCGGACAGTGCGTTTTGATGAACGGCGATTTGATGACGATGTAGCTGAAATATTTGGCAATGCCGATGTTGCGCTCCAGCAGCTCTTCAATCACCTCCTGGTAGTGATTGACGCCGCGCGTGATGAAGCGCAGCAGGTAGTCGTAGCCGCCGGAGAGCAGGTGGCATTCGAGCACCTCGTCCACCTCGCGGATGGCCGCTTCAAAGCGCACGAAGGTTTCGCGGTGGTGGTCCGACAGCGTGACTTCGGTGAAGACGGTCAGCGTGTCGCCCAACTTTTCCAGGCGGATGCGCGCCGTAGCCGGAGATGTAGCCGGCTTGCTCCAGGCGCTTGACGCGGATCAGGCACGGGCTGGGCGACAGGCCCACGGCATCGGCCAGGTCCACGTTCGTCATGCGCCCGTTCTTCTGCAGTTGGGCGAGGATGCGCAGGTCCAGACGATCGATCTTGAGAGCTTCGGTCATGGCAGGGGCGAAGGCGTGGAGATAGATCCGATCTGCGGCAGCCGGTGTCTTTTGTGTCAGCTTGTTGGGGCCTGTTGCTACCGGTTGCATCAGGCAAGCGCCGCACGCACGGCCGGCATGGCCAGCACGTCGTCGAGCGTCTTTTTCAGTCGCGCGAAGAGTTGTGCGAACTCGTCTTCGGTGTAGGTCAGTGCGGGGGCGAAGCCGAGGATGTTGTCGCCAAACGCCCGGAACACGAGGCCGTTGCCATAGGCAGCCGAGGCAATCAATTCGGCAGGCCAAGTGCGGCATCGAAGCCGCGCTTGGTGGCCTTGTCGCTCACAAGTTCGAGTGCGCCCAGCAGGCCGCGGTGGCGCGAGTCGCCCACCAGCGGGTGCGCAAGCAGCCCGTCGAGCCCGGCCGCAAAACTGGCCGCGCCGCGCTGGCCGTTGGCGAGGATGCCGCCTTCTTCGTACAGACGCAGCACTTCGAGCGCCACCGCCGCGCTCACGGGGTGCGCCGAGTATGTGGCGCCGTGGCCGATCGGCACACCGGCGGGCGCACCGTCGGCAATGCCGGCGTAGAGCTGGTCGGAAATCAGCGTCGCGCCCATCGGCACGTAGCCTGCCGTGAGGCCCTTGGCCATCGTCATGATGTCGGGGTCGACGCCTTCGGCATCGCAGGCAAACATCGGGCCGGTGCGGCCAAAACCGGTGATGACTTCATCCACGACGAACAGGATGCCGAGTTCGCGCGTGGCGTCGCGCATGGCTTTGAGCCAGCCCTTGGGCGGGACGATCACGCCGCCGGAGCCCTGGATGGGCTCGCAGAAGAACGCGGCGACGTTGTCCGCGCCCAACGCCGCCACCTTGGCGCGCAATGCTGCCACCGAAGCGTCGATGATGCCTTGCGCATCCGCCGGGTTGGCCGCGCGGTATGGGTTGGGCGAGGGGATGTAATGCTGCGTCGGCAGCGGCAGATCGAAGCCGCGATGGAACGCCGGCAGCGCCGTCAGCCCCGCACCCGTGGACGACGAGCCGTGATACCCGCGCTCCAGCGAAATGAAATGCTTCTTCGTCGGCTTGCCGATGGCATTGAAGTACTGGACGATGAAACGCACCGCTGCATCCACCGCCTCCGACCCACCCAGCGTGAGATAGACGTGATTGAGCGAGCGCGGCGTGATCTGCACGAGCTTGTCGGCCAAGCGGATGGCGGGCTCGCTGCTGAAGTGAAAGTAGCCGGTGGCGTAGGGCAGGCGGCGCATCTGCTCGGCGGCGGCCTGCACCACGCTCTCCTGGCCGTAGCCGACGTTGACGCACCAGAGGCCCGCAAAGGCGTCGAGCAGTTCGTTGCCATGCGCGTCAGTCAGCCACGCACCGCGTCCGGATGTCAGCACGGTCGGCCCGCGTTGCTCGTGGGTGCGCCAGGCCGCGACCGGGTGAATCAGGTGCGCGCGGTCGATGGCGTCAAGCGAGGCAAGTTGGGGCAGATCGGTGAGCTGGGTCATGGCAGAGTCCGTTCGTGCAGTGAAGGCAATCAATGGACTCAAGAGTAGGCTGTGCGGCCTGAGGCTTGGTGCTGCTTTGCGCGGGAAGAACGCAGCGTGCTGCTGTTGTTCGGCGCGCAGCAGCAGATCGTGCGGCGCGCCGTTTGATGCATGGTTTCAGTAGCCGCGCGAGCGGTCCACCAGCCCGACCATGGGTTCACCGGCGGTGAAGCGGCGCAGGTTGTCGATGACCACCGCTGCTGCGGAAAGCGGCTGCGTCATGCTGGCAATGTGCGGTGTGATGTGGACGCGCGGATGGCGCCACAACGCATGGCCCGCAGGCAGCGGCTCCGGGTCGGTCACGTCGAGCATGGCTTCGCTGAGCTGCCCACTGTCGAGCGCTGCAAGCAGGTCGTCGTTCACCAGCTGCGGGCCGCGGCCCACGTGCACCAGCGCGGCGCCTTGCGGCAACTGCGCAAACAATGCTGCGTTGAGCACGCCGCGCGTGGCATCGGTCAACGGCATCAGGCAGACCAGGATGTCGGTGCGCGCCAGGAAGGCTGCCTGTTCGTCTTGCCCGGCAAAGCACTGCACGCCGTTGATGGCATGGCGCGATCGGCTCCAGCCCGCGCAGTCGAAACCGAAATCCTGCAACTGCGCCAGCACGGCCTGCCCGAGCGAGCCGAGTCCCAGCACGCCAATGCGGCGTTCGTTGGCCGGCCGCACCGGCAGCGGCCGCCATTGCTCGGCCTGCTGCTGGCGGCGGTAGGCAGGAATATCGCGGTGCAGGCTCAGCACGGCATGCGTGACGTACTCCACCATGCCGCGCACGATGCCGGGCTCGACCATGCGCACCACGGGCAGCGTGGGCGGCAGCGCTGCAAAGTTGAATTGATCGACCCCGGCGCCTGAAGAGAACAGCACCTCCAGGTGCGGAAACTGTGTCGCGATATCGGCAGGCGGCTCCCAGGCTGCAAGAAAGCGCACCCGCAGCGGATCGCCGATGTCGGGCCAGATGCGGAAGTCGATGTCGGGCGCGTGCTGGCGGAACACCTCGGCCCATTGCCGGCCGCGGACGGGGTCGGACTTGTAGAGGAAAGTGGTCGTCACGATACGGTGTTGGCGCGGTGTTCGAGGTTCAGCCCATCGCCTGCGTCACGATGGCAAACAGCGTAGGCCCGCCGGGCGGCGTGGTCAGCGGCGCGCCGCGCACCATGGTGGTGGGGGCGTCCACGCGCAGCAGGCCGATGCTCTCCAGCCACTCGGCCAGGCCGCTGTCGAAATCGATGTCGATGCGGGTGAAGTGGCCGGCGTTGATGCCCGCCAGATGCGCGATCAGCGCCTTGGCGCTCTCGGCGTCCGGGGCGACCACGGGGCCGATGACGTGGCCGCGCCCGAATCGGCGCAGCATCGCGAAGCCGCGTGCCTCGCCGTCGTCATCCAGCACGACGCAGGCGTCTGCGCTGGCGAGCAGATCGTCGATCAGTGCATCGCGCGGCATGCCGCGTGCCTGGGCGTCGAGCCGGCGCAAGTCCTCAGCCTCATTGAGCCCGGCGGGGCGCAATCGCCAGCCTGTGGGCAGGGCGATCAGCGGCGTGGGTTGCGCAATGCCCTGGTGCTGGCGGATCTCGCCGGTGCGCACGAAGCCCAGTCGCTCATAGAGGCCGCGTCCTTCTGCGGTGGCATGCAGCAGCACGGTGTGGTTGTCCAGGCCATCGAGCAGCGCGCTCATCAGGCGATGGCCGATGCGCCTGCCCTGGCAGGCGGGCGTCACGATCACCAGCCCGATGGTGGCGTGGCGCGGGCCCCAGCGCCAACGTTGCGCGGTGGCGATGATCTGGCCGTCGCGCTCGGCGACGATGCCCTCGGCGTGCGCAAAACTCTGCGCCCAGTCGGCCGGGCGGTGCGGCCAGCGCTGCTCTTCTGACAGGGCGTGCGTCTGGGCCAGATCGTCGGCGGTCATGGGGCGCAGCACCACGCCGTCGTCGGCGGGCAGGTTCTGGGCGGGTACGGACGAGGAAGACATGGGAGGTTCCTTCCGGCGAAGGATGAAGGTGGCACCGGCACTCATCTTGGACGACATCGCCGCCGGGAGCCAGATCGAATTCGGGTTTGCCCGCAATTTGCAAGCATCGTCTGCGCAGTGGTGGGTTTCGCAATTCGATGCGGTCGCGCGCCCGGTTACGAAACCAAATGCCGAGCCTTCCTGCCTAGCATCAATGACCTCATTTCGATATGGGTGCCGGGCTTCGGCGCCCCCCAATTTCGTGGCCAAATTCGACCCCCAGACCATCCGCGTATCCGCCGGCCATTTCATCGGCGGCAGGCTTGTACCCGATACGGGCCGCATCACGGTGCGGCGACCGTCCGACAACGCCGTGCATGCGGAATTGCCGCTGGCGGACGCTTCCATCGTCGACGCCGCCGTGCAGGACGCCTGGCAGGCCTGGCGCACGACGGACTGGGCGCGCCGCGCCCCGCGTGACCGGGCGCGCGTGCTGCGCCGCTGGGCCGACCTGATCGACGCCGACGTGGCCAACATGGCGCCGCTCGAAGCCGTGTGTTCCACGCGCCCGCTGCGCGACGCTGCTGCCTGGGACGTGCCATTCACCGCCGAAGGCCTGCGCTTCTTTGCCGAATATGCCGACAAGCTTGGCGGCGACGTGGCGGCCACGCGGCACGACAACCTCGGCATGGTGGTGGCCGAGCCGTATGGCGTGGTGGGCGCGATCACGCCGTGGAACTTCCCGCTGGTGATGGTCTCGTGGAAAGTTGGTGCGGCGCTGGCTGCCGGCAACGCGGTCGTGCTCAAGCCTTCCGAATTGACGCCGTATTCCGCCATCCGCCTGGCTGAGCTGGCCATCGAAGCGGGCGTGCCGCCGGGTCTCTTCAACGTGGTGCAGGGCGACGGCCGCACCACGGGCGACGCACTGACGCGGCATCCGTTGATTTCCAAGATGACCTTTACCGGCTCGACACGCACCGGCGCCGCCATCATGGCGACCTGCGCCTCGCATGGCCCGAAGCCTGTCACGCTGGAGCTGGGCGGCAAGAGCCCGCAGCTTGTCTTTGCTGACGCGCCGGATATCGACCGGCTGGCGGGGATTATCGCGGGCGCCATCACAGGCAACGCGGGGCAGGTGTGCGTGGCCGGCTCGCGCCTGATCGTGCAACGGCAGATTGCCCAGGCATTGATCGAGCGCATCACCGCACGCTTTGCCGCGTTGCGGCCCGGCGCCACCTGGGACGACACCGCCACGCTGCCGCCGATCATTTCGGAGGCGCAGGCGGGGCGCATTCTCGACATCGTGGAGCGGTCGCGCGACGCCGGTGCGCAAGTCCGCTGCGGCGGCGGCCTGTTTGGCGATGGCCCCGGCGGGGCGTATTTCCAACCCACGGTGCTCGAAGGCGTACGCGCAGACAACCCTGCGGTGCAGGAAGAAATCTTCGGCCCGGTGCTGACGGTGCAGACCTTCGATGACGAAGAGGAAGGCCTGGCGCTCGCCGCGCACGAACATTACGGTCTGGCCGCCGGCGTGCACACCGCAGACATCGGACGCGCGCTGCGCGCCATGCGCGGCATTGCGGCGGGCACGGTCTGGATCAACCGCTATGGGCGCAGCGCGGATTTCGTCATCCCCACCGGCGGCTATCACCAATCGGGCATCGGCAAGGATCTGGGCCGGCAAGCGGTGGAGGCCAACCTGCGCTTCAAAAGTGTGCTGATCGATTTTGCTGCGACGCACTAGCGTGCCTTGGCGGTGCGCGGGGCACGCCAGCGGTGCAGACCGCATGGCATGCCGCGAGTGCCATCCGAAACAGCAGCTTTCTCATGTGAGACCGCGCATTTCCCTACAACCGTTACGACGCTGCGTGCTTCAATGATTTCGTCATAACCGTGCTGCAAAGACTGCATAACAGCAGCCGCCTTCAGGACCTGAGGACCTCAAACCATGACCTTCCGCCCCAAGTACATCACCTTTGACTGCTATGGCACGCTCACGCGCTTTCGCATGGGCGAGATGACGCGCGAGCTGTTTGCCGATCGCATTCCGGCCGAGCAGATGGAGCAGTTCATTGCCGACTTCACCGCCTACCGCTTCGACGAGGTGCTGGGCGACTGGAAACCGTACGAGGTGGTCCTGAAGAACGCCGTGCGCCGCCTGTGCAAGAAATGGAAGATCCAGTACTTCGACACCGACGGCCAGGCTTACTACGACGCCGTGCCGACGTGGGACCCGCATGCCGACGTGCCGGCAGGTCTGGCCAAGGTGGCCAAGGAAATCCCGCTGGTGATCCTGTCCAACGCCGACGACTCGCAGATCCAGAAGAACGTGGCGATGCTCGGTGCGCCGTTCTACCGCGTGTACACCGCGCAGCAGGCCCAGGCCTACAAGCCGCGCCTGAAGGCCTTCGAATACATGTTCGATTCCCTCGGCTGCAACCCGGAAGACGTGCTGCACGTGTCGTCCAGCCTGCGCTACGACCTGATGTCGGCCGATGACCTTGGCATCGTCAACAAGGTGTTCGTCAACCGCGGCCACGGCCCCGGCAATCCGGCGTACCGTTACACCGAGATCCAGGACATCGGCGGCCTCCCCGGTGTTGTCGGTCTCTAAGCCGCGTCTCGATCGTCGCCCCACATGACTTCCATGAAACTCGACTCCTACTGGAACGACTCGGTGCCCGCGCTGGCGCTGGACGCGCACGATCTGCCGGCGCAGGCAGACGTGGTGATCGTCGGCGGCGGTTTCACGGGGTTGTCGGCCGCGCTGGCGCTGGCCCGGCGCGGCGCCAGCGTGGTCGTGCTGGAAGCGGGCGAAAGGGTGGCGCCCGAGGCGTCGGGGCGCAATGGCGGTCATGTGAACAACGGCTTGGCCGTTGACTACGCCGACCTGGCCGCCAAGGTTGGCGTGGACCGCGCCCGCGCCTGGTATCACGCTTACGACGCCGCCGTGGATACGGTCGAGCGCATTGTGCGCGACGAGGGCATCGCCTGCGACTTCCAGCGCAACGGCAAGCTCAAGCTCGCCACCAAGCTGTATCAGATGGACGCCCTGCAACGCAGCGCGGACCGGCTGATTGCGGATGGTGTGGATCGGGATGTCGAGATACTCGATGCTGCCCGCGTGCGCGCGGAGGTGCAGAGCGAGCGCTTCCAAGGCGGCTTGCTCTACAAGCGCAGCGGCCAGATGCACATGGGCCGTTTCGCGCAGGGCTTGGCCATGGCGGCTCAACGCCAGGGCGCCCAGATTCATACGCGCACCTGCGTGCAACGCGTCGAGCGTGTGCAGGGACAAGTGCATCGCATCCACACCACGCGCGGCACGGTGCTGGCCAAGCAGGTGCTGCTGGCGACCGGCGCGTCGCGTCATGGCGGTTACGGCACGTTCGGCTGGCTGCGTCGGCGCATCGTTCCCATCGGCAGCTTCATCGTTACCACCGAACCGCTCGGAGCGGAACGTGCGCACGCGTTGCTGGCAGCGCGCCGCACGTATGTGACGGTGGCGAATATTCACCATTACTTCCGCCTCACGCCAGACCACCGGCTGGTGTTTGGCGGCCGCGCTCGCTTTGCGGTGTCGAGCCCGCAGCAGGACGCGGTGAGCGGCGAAATCCTCCGCACCGGCCTGACGGAAACCTTCCCGCAGTTACGCGACGTGCGTCTCGATTACTGCTGGGGCGGGCTCGTCGACATGACGCAAGACCGCCTGCCGCATGCGGGGGAGCGTGACGGCCTGTTCTATTCCATGGGCTACAGCGGGCATGGCACGCAGATGTCCGTGCACATGGGCGAGCGCATGGCCGAAGTCATGGCCGGCGACGCTGCGGCCAACCCGTGGCGCGATCGCGCGTGGAGCGCCATCCCCGGTCACTTTGGCCCACCGTGGTTCTTGCCGGCGGTGGGCATGTACTACCGGCTCAAGGACCGATTTGCCTAAGCTGTGCCGCAAGCGCCGTCTTCCGCAGTTCCGCACGATCACAACGCATTTCATTCAGACCAGATCCATCAGGAGCCCCACCATGAGCGACAGCCATAACGAGTTCGAGAACCTTGTCGGTCCCGCCGAAAGCCAGCGCGTGATGGCGTCGCTCAAGCGGGGTGCCTCGCGACGCGATGTGTTGAAGATGCTGATGGCCGGCGGCATGCAGGCCACCTTGGCTGGCAGCCTGGCGGGCACGGCCGTCAGCGTCTATGCACAGACGCCGCGCCGTGGCGGGCGCATTCGCGTGGCGGCGGCCACCGCAGCAGCGACCGATACGCTCGACCCGGCCAAGCAGTCGAACCAGAACGACTACGTGCGCTGCAACATGGTCTACAACGGCCTGTTTGTGCTGGACGGCAGCCTGACGCCGCGCCCCGCGCTGGCTGAGTCGTACCACACGGCCGATGCCAAGACCTGGGTGCTGACGTTGCGCAAGGGCGTGACGTTCCACGATGGCAAGGCCCTGTCCCCGGCAGATGTGGTGTATTCCGTCATGCGCCACAAGGATCCGGCCACTGCGTCAAAGGCCAAGGTGCTGGCCGACCAGATCGAGAGCGTCAAGGCGACCGGCCCGAACGAGGTGACGGTGGTGCTGACCGCGCCGAATGCCGACTTGCCGGTGATCCTGGGCACCTTCCACTTCCATATCGTCAAGGACGGAACGACCGATTTCAACGGCGGCATCGGCACCGGCCCGTACAAGATCAAGGAATTCAAGCCTGGCGTGCGTACCGTCGTCGTGCGCAACGATGGCTACTGGAAACCGGGCAAGCCGTATCTGGACGAGATCGAGTTCGTCGGCATCGGCGACGAAAGCGCGCGCGTCAATGCGCTGCTGTCGGGCGGGATGGACCTGGTGGCGTCCGTCAACCCGCGTGCCGTGGCACGCGTCAAGAGCACGCCCGGCTACGCGATCTTTGCGACGCAATCGGGCCAGTACTCCGACCTGATCATGCGCAAGGATACGGGCCCGGGCGCGAACCCCGATTTCGTGATGGCGATGAAGTACCTGTTCGACCGCGAACAAATGAAGAAGACCATCGCGCTGGACTACGCGGTGCTGGGCAACGACCAGCCGATCGATCCGACCAACCGCTTCTATTTCAAGGAGCTGCCGCAGCGCGCGTTCGATATCGACAAGGCGAAATTCCACCTGCAGAAGTCGGGCGTGACGGGCAAGATTCCCGTGGTGGCGTCGCCGGCGGCCATGTACTCCGTGGAGATCGCGCTGGTGCTGCAACAGACGGGGCAGCGCATCGGTCTGGACCTCGACATCAAGCGCATGCCGGCCGACGGTTACTGGTCCAACCATTGGCTGAACAGCCCGGTCGGCTTCGGCAACGTCAACCCGCGCCCGAGTGCTGACACCATCCTCACGCAGTTCTTCAAGTCCGATGCGGCGTGGAATGAATCGCGCTGGAAGAGCCCGAAATTCGATCAGCTGCTCACCGCCGCCCGCGCCGAAACCGACGTCGCCAAGCGCAAGCAGATGTATGCCGACATGCAGACGATGATCCATGGGGAAGCGGGCATCGGCATTCCGCTGTTCCTGGCCAGCATCGACGGGCACACGACCAAGCTCAAGGGCCTGGCGCCCATCCCGCTGGGGGGCCTGATGGGCTATTCGTTTGCCGAAAACGTCTGGCTTGATGCCTGACGGCGCGGTGGTGGCGTTCTTGCCGAAGGTGATGAAGGGGCTGTCATGAATCGAGTCATCCTTAAGCTGCTGATGCGGCGCGTGGCGCTGGCGCTGCTGTCGTTGCTGGCGGTGTCGGTCATCGTGTTCTCCATCACCGCTGTACTGCCCGGCGACGCCGCGCAAGAGCAGTTGGGGCAGGACGCCACGCCCGAAGCCCTGGCCGCCCTGCGCGCACAGATGGGCCTGAACGTGCCGGCGCCGCAACGCTATGCGCACTGGCTTGCCGGCATTGCGCGCGGTGACCTCGGGCAGTCGACCACCACGCAGATGCCGGTGGCCGAACTCGTGGCAAGCCGCTTGCCGAATTCGCTCCTGCTGGCGGCGGTGACGGCGCTGTTCTCGGTGCCGATTGCGCTCAGCCTTGGTGTTGCCTCTGCTGTCTGGCGCGGCTCATGGTTCGACCGGGTGGCCTCCACCGCCTCCGTGGCCGTGGTGTCGGTGCCGGAGTTTCTGGTGGCAACGCTCGCTGTGCTGGTGTTTGCCGTCAAGCTGCGCTGGCTGCCCGCGCTGTCGTACGTCAACGACATCGAATCGCTCGGCCAGATGCTGCAGGCCTTTGCCATGCCGGTGCTCAGCCTGTGCTGCGTGATCGTCGCGCAGATGATGCGGATGAGCCGGGCTGCCGTCATCGACCAGCTCGAGGCACCGTACATCGAAATGGTGCGCCTGAAAGGCGCCTCGCCGATGCGCGTGGTGCTTGCGCATGCCTTGCCCAATGCCGTGGGGCCGATCGCCAATGCGGTGGCGCTGTCGCTGTCGTACCTGCTGGGCGGTGTGATCATCATCGAGACGATCTTCAACTACCCCGGGATCGCCAAGCTGATGGTGGATGGCGTATCGCAGCGTGACATGCCGCTCGTGCAGGCCTGCGCCATGATTTTCTGCGCGGGCTACCTGCTGCTCGTGACCGCGGCCGATGTGCTGGGCATTGTCGCCAACCCGCGTCTGCGCCACCGTTGATGCTGATCCTATGAACAAGAGCCTGACGATGGAAACCACGCCAACTTCTCCCACGTTGCCGGCCGGCACGCCACCCGCGCCACCGGCACCGCGCCACCCCATACGGCGCCTGCTGAGCAGCTTCGGTGTCACGGGCCTCATCGGCCTGGCTGTGCTGGTTTTCTGGCTGCTCGCGGCGCTGGTCGGCCCTGCGCTGCTGCCCGCGCACCTGATCACCAGTGGTGACGGCAACGGCGATGTCTTCGGGCCCATGAGCGCGGCCCACTGGTTCGGCACCGATTATCTGGGCCGCGACATGTTCGTCCGCGTGGTGGAAGGTGCGCGCTACACGGTGGGCGTAGCGCTTGTTGCCACCGTACTGGCCAGCGGCACGGGCACGGTGCTGGCGCTGTTTGCCGCGGCCATGGGCGGGCTCGTCGACGCCACGTTGAGCCGCGTGCTCGATACGCTCACCGCCATCCCGAGCAAGATGTTCGCGCTGCTGATGGTGGCGGGCTTCGGTTCTTCGGTGACGATGCTCGTGCTGACTGCAGCGATCATCTACGTGCCGGGGGCGTATCGCATCGCACGCTCGCTGGCGGTCAACATCAACGCGCTCGACTACGTGACCGTGGCGCGCACGCGCGGCGAGGGCACGCTGTACATCATGCTGCGCGAGATTCTGCCGAACATCCTCGGGCCCATGCTGGCCGATCTGGGGCTGCGCTTTGTGTACGTCGTGCTGCTGTTGGCAAGCCTGAGCTTCCTGGGCCTCGGCATTCAGCCACCGTCGGCCGACTGGGGCTCGCTGGTGCGCGAGAACATCGGTGCGCTGCCGGATGCGGGCGCCTCCGTCATCGTGCCGGCGCTGGCCATTGCAAGCCTGACGATCGCCGTCAACATCGTCATCGATAACCTGCCGGGCCGGGGTCGTTCCGGGGCCCGCGAACGCGGAGGGCGTTGAACATGGGTGCGTCCGTCGTCGTAGAAGGCCTGCGCATTACCGCAGGCGAACAGACCCTCGTAGACAACCTCAGCTTTGCCATCCAACCCGGCGAAGTGCTGGCGCTGATCGGCGAGTCGGGTTCCGGCAAGACCACCACCGCGCTCGCACTGATGGGCTATGCGCGGCGCGGCTGCGAGATCGCATCGGGCAGCGTCCGCATTGGCGAAATCGATGTGCTGCACCTGCCGCCCGCAGAGCAACGCGCGTTGCGCGGACGCACCGTGGCGTACATCGCGCAGAGTGCAGCCGCGTCGTTCAACCCGTCGCGCACGATCCTGGACCAGGTGGTGGAGCCTGCGCGCATTCACGGCACGATGTCGCGCGCGCAAGCAGAGGCCAAGGCCGTCGAACTGTTCCGCGAACTGGCGCTGCCCAATCCCGAAACCATTGGCGAGCGGTATCCGCACCAGGTGTCGGGCGGGCAGCTGCAGCGGCTCATGGCCGCCATGGCGCTCATCATCGACCCGGATCTGGTGATCCTGGACGAGCCCACCACCGCGCTGGACGTGACCACGCAGATCGAAGTGCTGCGTGCGTTCCGCCGCGTGGTGCGCGAGCGCCGCGCCACCGCCGTCTACGTGAGCCACGACCTGGCCGTGGTGGCGCAGATGGCCGATCACATCCTGGTGCTGCGCGGCGGCCAGATGCAGGAGATCAACCCCACCGCGCACATTCTCGCCACGCCGGATCACGACTACACCAAGAGCCTGCTGGCCGCGGCACGGCCAAAGGCGCGCCCGGCAGAGCACTGCCTGGGCGAGGGCGAATTGCTGCTCGATGTGCAGGGGTTGGGTGCCGGCTACGGGGCGGTGGACGCCAAGGGCCAGCCCGCCACGCGCATCCTCGACGACATCAGCTTCAAGCTCTATCGCGGGCAGGCCATTGGCGTGATCGGTGAATCGGGCTCGGGCAAGACCACGCTGGCGCGTGCCATTGCGGGGTTGATTGCGCCGTGCGAGGGCAGCATGACGTTCCGCGGGAAGGCGCTCGAACCCTTGCTGGCAAAACGGTCACACGACGCGTTGCGCCGCATCCAGATCGTCTTCCAGATGGCCGACACGGCGCTCAACCCGTCGCACACCATCGAGCGCATTCTGGCGCGGCCGCTGCAGTTCTATAAGGGGCTGAAGGGCGAAGCGTTGCAGCGGCGGATTCGCGAGCTGCTGGATCTTGTCCGCCTGCCGCACAGCGTGGCCCAACGGCTGCCGGGCGGTCTCTCGGGCGGACAGAAGCAGCGCGTGAACCTGGCGCGTGCCCTGGCCGCCGAGCCGGATCTGATCCTGTGCGACGAAGTGACTTCCGCGCTCGACACGGTGGTAGGCGCAGCGGTGCTCAACCTCATGGCCGACCTGCGGCGCGATCTGGGCGTGTCGTACCTCTTCATCAGCCACGATCTGCATACGGTGCGGGCGGTGTGCGACGAGATTGTCGTCATGCAGCACGGCCGCAAGCTCACGCAGGTGGCGCGTGCCGATTTCGATCGCGGCCCCCACCATCCGTACTACGAACAACTTGCCAACTCGGTGCCTGAATTGCGTCAGGGCTGGCTTGACGAGCGGGACCGCACGGTGACCCATGCCGCGGCGGTCTCCATCTAACAGAGAAAAAAGGAACGACATGATTCCCGCATTTCGCATCGCGATCATTCCAGGAGACGGCATCGGCAAGGAGGTCATGCCCGAAGGCCTGCGCGTCATCCAGGCGGCGGCCGAGCGCTTTGGCTTCGAGCTTGAGTGCCACACCATCGATTGGGCCAGCTGCGACTACTACCAGCAGCATGGCCAGATGATGCCCGACGACTGGAAGGCGCAGCTCAAGGGCATGGACGCGATTTTCTTTGGCGCGGTCGGCTGGCCAGCCACGGTGCCCGATCACGTCTCGCTGTGGGGCTCGCTGCTCAAATTCCGCCGCGAGTTCGATCAATACATCAACCTTCGCCCCGTGCGTTTGTTTGAGGGCGTGCCGTGCCCGCTCGCCAACCGCAAGCCCGGCGACATCGATTACTACGTCGTGCGCGAGAACACCGAGGGCGAATACACATCGCTCGGCGGCATCATGTATGAAGGCACCGATCGCGAAATCGTCATCCAGGAATCGGTCTACTCGCGCAAGGGTGCAGAGCGGCTGCTCAAGTTCGCGTTTGACCTTGCACAAAGCCGCCCGCGCAAGCACGTGACGCTCGCCACCAAGAGCAACGGCATCGCCATCAGCATGCCGTGGTGGGACAAGCGCGCCGAGGAAGTCGCGCAACACTATCCCGACGTCACGCTCGACAAGCAGCACATCGACATCCTGACCGCGCGCTTCGTGCTGCAGCCGGGCCGCTTCGACGTGGTGGCCGCCACCAATCTGTTCGGCGACATCCTGTCCGATCTCGGCCCTGCGACGACCGGAACGATCGGCCTGGCGCCTTCGGCCAACCTGAACCCCGATCGCACGTTCCTGTCGCTGTTTGAGCCGGTGCACGGCTCGGCGCCGGACATCTACGGCAAGAACATCGCTAACCCGATTGCGATGATCTGGTCGGGCGCGTTGATGCTGGATTTCCTGACGCAAGGGCAGGGCGCGGGGCGTGCGGCGCACGACGCCATCGTCGCGGCCATCGAAGCCGTGCTCAAAGATGGCCCGCGCACGCCGGATCTGGGCGGCACTGCCAACACCACGCAGGTGGGCGAGGCGATTGCCGCGCACGTTGCAGGTGCCTGAATTTCATTTGCTGTGGAACAGAACACCATGTCTCTCTCACTCAATCGTGCGGACCTGATCCGCAGCGCAAACTACATTTCCGGCGAATGGCTGAGCGCAGCCGGCCCGCTGCTTGACGTGACAGACCCCGCCACCGGCAACCTCATCACGCGCGTGCCTGATTCCGGTGCGGACGAGGCACGCGCCGCGCTGGACGCCGCGCATGCCGCCTTCCCGACGTGGCGCAAGGTGCCCGCCAAACAGCGCGCGCAGATCATCAAACGCTGGAACGATCTCGTGCTGGCGCATCAGGACGACCTTGGCAAGCTGATCTCGCTCGAGCAGGGCAAGCCGCTGGCCGAAGGCAAGGGCGAGGTGGCCTACGCCGCGAGCTACATCGAATGGTTTGGCGAACAAGCCACGCGCATGAACGGCGAGGTCATACCCGCGCCCGTGCCGGGCCGGCGCATGTTTGCGCTGAAGGAGCCGGTGGGCGTGGTGGCGGCCATCACGCCGTGGAACTTCCCGGCGGCGATGATCGCGCGCAAGATCGCACCGGCGCTCGCGGTGGGCTGCACCGTTGTCTGCAAGCCCGCCGAAGACACGCCGCTGACATCGCTCGCCCTCGTGCGCCTGGCACAGGAAGCCGGCGTGCCGCCAGGCGTGCTGAATATCGTGACCGCCTCGCGCGAGCGGACGCCGGAGGTGGTGGACGTTTGGCTGGACGATGGCCGCGTGCGCAAGATCACGTTCACGGGCTCGACGCCGGTCGGTGGCGCGCCGCAGCGCCGACACGCTGAAGAAGCTGTCGCTCGAACTCGGCGGCAATGCCCCGTTTGTCGTGTTCGACGATGCGGACATCGACGCCGCCGTCGATGGCTTCATGGCAGCGAAGTTCCGCAACGGCGGGCAGACCTGCGTGAGCCCGAACCGCGTGTTCGTGCACGACGCGGTGCACGATGCGTTTGCCGCCAAGTTGGCCGCACGCGTGGCTGCACTCAAGGTCGGGCCGGCCACCGACCCGGCTTCGCAGATCGGCCCGATGATCAACGCGCGTGCGGTTGAGAAGATCGACCGGCACGTGCAGGACGCCGTCGCCAAGGGCGCCAAGGTTTTGACGGGTGGTGCACGCCTGACCCAGCTCGGCGCCAACTACTACGCACCCACCGTGCTGATCGACGCCGATGCCACCATGGCTTGCGCCTGCGAAGAAACCTTCGGCCCCGTCGCGCCGCTCACGCGCTTCACCACCGAAGACGAGGTGGTTGCCGCTGCCAACGACACGCCGTTTGGGCTGGCTGCCTACTTTTACAGCCAGAACGTGCGTCGCATCTGGCGCGTGGCCGAAGCGCTGGAGACCGGCATTGTCGGCATCAATGAAGGTGCGCTGGCCGCCGAGGCTGCACCGTTTGGCGGCGTGAAGGAATCCGGCTACGGCCGGGAAGGCTCCGTTCACGGGCTGGACGACTATCTCCACACCAAGTACGTCTGCCAGGGCCAGCTCGACTGACGGGGCGCGTTGCAGGGCGGCACGATTGGCGGTACGGTCACGCGTATCCCAATCGTGTTCCGGAGGCCCCATGGCCGACAACCTGGCTCCGTCTGCATCTTCAACGCCGCAAAGTCCCGCTGAAGGCGCCGTCGGCGCCTGCCCCTCCACGCGGGCACTCGAACTGGTGGCCGGCAAATGGGCGCTGCGCATCTTCCCGGCGCTGGAAAACGGCCCCGTGCGCAACAACGAACTGCTGCGGCGCGTGGGCGACGGCATCTCGCAAAAAATGCTCACGCAGACGCTGCGCGAGCTGGAAGCCAACGGCCTCATCCTGCGCACCATTTACGACAGCGTGCCGCCGCACGTCGAATACCGTCTCAGCCCGCTCGGTGAATCGCTCAACCGCACGCTCGTCGGCTTGGACGACTGGGTGCGCGCGCATTGGCCCGAAATGGAACGGATTCGGAAAAATCAGGTCGATTCCGATTGACATTCGCGCGATCTGCCGGACGCTTTGTGCAGATGCAGCATTTTTCCGATAGTATTCGGGGCCCATGTTTGTGACGAATCTTTCCTCCGCCTTGCCGACGTTGTCTCGCGCCACCGCGCGGGGCGTGCTGTCGCGCGTGCGCGGCGTGCGGTGGATCGTCACGATCTGGTGCCTGTTGTTTACGGTGTCGGTGTTCTCGGCCACGCATTTTCCCGATGGCCAGGCTGCGGACGACGCGCTGGAAGCCATCGAAGCTGTGGTCGACGACATGCCCGGCGATGCCCTGCCCGTTGCCAAGCCCAGCAAGGGTTTTGAGCGCGCCATCAAGATCGCGCTCGGCAAGGCGGTCAAGCAGCCCGGCCAGTGCTTCGGCGTCGAACATTGGGTTGCGCACGCTCCCGATGCGCCTGATGCGCCCACGACCAGCGCCGCCGCCCCCGATCACCCCAGCGACGCGCCGGAACTCTGGCTGCCGCCGCCTCCCATGGTGTTGACGCCCGGCCTGCGTGTCGCGCGCGTCCGTGTGTCCCTTCCTCCGTTCCAGGCTGGCCCCACGCCGGCCCCCATGCTGCGTCCGCCCGCACGCGCCTGATCTCCGGCATTTGCCGGAAACCATCCCCTTGAGTTGCTAGTGCTCCGCCAACCGGCCCGTTGACCGGCTGGGCGTTCGCGCCTGCCTTCTTTTTCAGGATGATTTCGGATGTTGTCCAATCAGGATGCGGCCACCCCGCGCCCCGCAGCAGGCGCGCGCGTGTCGCGGCGTGCTGTTCTTTCCGCTGTGCTGACCGCGATGGCCGTCCATGCCAATGCAGCGCCGCCGGTGCCCTCACCGCGTGGTGCCCAGACCGCCACCGCCCGCGCCGACGAGGTGCTCCCGCAGCCGCGCTACACCTTGCAGCAGTTGCTGGAACTGGCCCGCGCCAACCACCCGGCGCTCGCCGCTTCACAGGCGCAGGTGCAGGCGGCGCAGGCGGGCATCACCACCGCGCGCGCGTGGCCCAACCCCGAGGTGGAAGCCATGGCCGGCCGCCAGCGTGCTCGCATGCCGGGTGCGGCGGAAGGCCGCACCAATAGCGTGTCGATCACGCAAAAGCTCGATTGCCGTGGCAGCGCGCCGCCCGTACGCAGGCAGCCGATGCCGCGTACGAAGCGTCGCAGGCGACCGCCCGGTCGCAGGCACGCGATGTGGAAGCCGACCTCAAGCTGCGCTTTTACGACGTGGTGCGCCGCGAGGCCGAGCAGCGCAACGCGCGCGAAGACGTGACGCTGGTCGAGCAGATCCGCCGTGGCGTGGCCGTGCGCGTGGAAACCGGCGAGGCCCCGCGCTACGAACTCATTCGTGGCGACGCGGAACTGCTCAACGCGCAGCGCAACGAGCAGGCCGCCGCACTGCGTGTGCAGCAGGCGCTGGCTGAACTGCGCCGTGCCGTGGGCGCCGATCTGCCGCTCACGTTCGACGTCGATGCCGGTGCGGAGACGCCGTCCGTCGCGCATCTGCCGCCGCTGGCGGATCTGGTCAATACGGTGCTCGCCACGCATCCGGAGCTGGAAGCCGATCGCGCCGCCGTGCGCGAGGCCGAAGCGCGTCTCGCGCACGAGCGCAGCCAGCGTTGGCCGTCGCTGGCGTTGCGCGGGTCGGTCGACCGCCAGCCCGATCTGCAGGACAGCCGCGTGGGCCTGGTGATGTCGATTCCGCTGTTCGACCGCCGCGATGGTCCCGTCGGTGAAGCCGTGGCCGCCCGCGAACGCGCCCGCGCCCTGTTGCGCGACCGCGAGTTGCGCACGCGCCAGGCAGTGGAATCGGCGTATCGGCAATACGAGATTGCGGAGTCGCAAGTCAGTGCGCTCGAATCTGGCGTCATCAAGCAGGCCGAATCGGCGCTGCGCGTGGCCGAAGCCGCATACCGCCACGGCGAGCGCGGGATTCTCGACTACCTCGATGCCCAGCGCGTCTTCCGCCAGGCACGCAATGACTTGATTGCCGCACGCGCAGACCTGCGCACCGCCGCCGTTGAACTCGACCGCCTGCGCCCGGAGGCCCCATGAAACGCCCCAGCCATCGCGTTGCCTCCCGAACTCTCGAATCCAGCCAGACCATGACCGTACCTTCTTCTTCTCTTCTTCGATCCGGCTGGCCGGCGTTGCCCTGGCGGCGATGCTGTTGCTGGGCGCCTGCGGCAAAGATGCCGCCAACGATGCCAAGGCCGCGCAACAGGCCGTCGACCCGAACCTCGTGGTTGCACAGCCCACGCTGGCGCAGCGCCTGAAAGTGGCGCCGGTGGGCAAGCAGCCGATTGCCGAGCGCCTGCGCGTGCCGGGGCAGATTGCGTTTGACGAGCAGCGCGTGGCGCGCATTGGTGCCACCGTTACGGGGCGTGTGACGGAGCTGGTCGCCACGCCGGGGCAGAGCGTCAAGGCAGGCGACATCCTCGCGCAGCTGCACAGCACCGAGCTTGGCGCCGCGCAACTCGCCTACCAGAAGGCCGCCGCGCAGCGCGACCTGCAGGCGCGCGCGCTGGAACGGGCCAAGCTGCTGCTGGCTGCCGACGTGATCGGCTCGGCCGAACTCCAGAAGCGTCAGAGCGAACTGGCGATGGCCGATGCCGAAGTGCGCGCGGCCGTCGACCAACTGCGCGTGATGGGCGTGTCGCCCGGCACGTTGGCGAAGATGCGCACGGGCGGCATGTCGTCGATCTCGCCCGTGGTGGCGAGCATCAGCGGCACGGTGGTGGAGCGCAAGGTGACACGCGGCCAGGTCGTGCAGCCGGCCGACGAGCTCTTTACCGTGGCCGATCTGTCGCGCGTGTGGGTGGTGGGTGAAGTGCCGGAAAACGCCGCTGCCGGCGTGCGCGCAGGTCAGGCCGTGGAGATTGACACAGGCGCGGGTGACCGCATTGTCGGCAAGCTGATCTGGGTGTCGGACATTGTCGACCCGCAACGCGGACGGTCACGGTGCGCACCGAAGTGGACAACGCAGAGCGCGCGCTCAAGCCGTCGATGCTGGCCACGCTGCTCATCCAGTCGCGGCCGGAAGAACGTGTGGTGGTGCCGACCTCCGCCGTGGTACGTGAAGACAACCGCGACTACGTGTTCGTGCGTGCCAGCGAGACGAACTACCGGCTCACGCCAGTCAAGCTCGGCGATGAATCGAACGGCGTGCGCCCCGTGGTTTCCGGCGTGCAGGCCGGGCAGCCCATCGTCGTCGAGGGCGGTTTCCATCTGAACAACGAGCGCAAGCGCGCCGAGATGGAGGGCGCATGATCGACGCATTGATTCGCGGCGCGCTCAAGCAACGGCTCGTGGTGGCGGTGATCGCCGCCGTGCTGCTGTTCTTCGGGTTGGATGCCGCACGCAAGCTGTCGCTCGACGCGTTTCCGGACGTGACCAACGTGCAGGTGCAGATCGCCACAGAGGCGCCGGGCCGCTCGCCGGAAGAGGTGGAGCGCTTTGTGACCGTGCCGGTGGAAATGGCGATGACCGGCCTGCCGGCGCTGACCGAGATGCGCTCGCTCAACAAGCCGGGCCTGTCGCTCATCACGCTCGTCTTTACCGACGAGACCGATGTGTACTTCGCGCGCCAGCTCGTGATGGAGCGGCTGATCGAGGTGCAGTCGCGCATGCCGACGGGCGTGACGCCGGTGCTCGGCCCCGTATCGACGGGCCTGGGCGAGGTGTATCAGTACACGCTCGACAAACCGGATGACGGCGACAAGGAGCTTTCGGTGGAGGAACTCACCCAGCGCCGCATTGCGCAGGACTGGGCGGTGCGGCCGCTGTTGCGCTCCATTCCGGGCGTGGCCGAGATCAACTCGCAGGGCGGTTACGAGAAGCAGTACCAGGTGCTCGTCAACCCGGAACGCCTGCGCCATCACAACGTGACGGTCAAGCAGGTGTTCGAGGCGCTGGCCGCCAACAACGCCAACTCCGGCGGCGGCGTGCTGCCGCACTTTGCGGAGCAGTACCTGATCCGCGGCGTGGGTTTGGTGCGCGACACCAACGACATTGGCGCCATCGTGCTCAAGGAGGTCAACGGTACGCCGCTCACGATTCGCGATGTGGCCGATGTGAAGATCGGCACGGCGGTGCGCGCGGGGGCGGTGGTCAAGAACGGCGTGACGGAATCCGTCGGCGGCGTCGTGATGATGATGCGCGGCGGGAACGCGAAGGAAGTCGTCGCCCGCATCCAGGATCGCGTGAAGGCCATCAACAATGACGGCATGCTGCCCGACGGCCTGAAGATCGTGCCGTACTACGAGCGTTCGGAGCTGGTGGATTCGGCCTTGCAGACTGTCATCAAGGTGCTGGCCGAAGGCGTGGTGCTGGTGGTGATCGTGCTGCTGCTGTTCCTCGGCGATATCCGTTCATCGCTCATCGTGGTCGGCACGCTGATCCTCACGCCGCTGTTGACGTTCATGGCGATGAACAAGCTTGGCATCTCGGCCAATCTGATGTCGTTGGGCGGGTTGGCGATCGCCATCGGCTTGATGGTCGATGGCTCGGTGGTCGTGGTGGAAAACGCCTTTGCGCACCTCGCCAAGCCGCGCGATCCGAACGAGAGCCGCGCGCGCGTGATCCTCCATGCCGTGACGGAAGTGGCGACGCCCGTGATCTTCGGCGTGGGCATCATCATCCTGGTGTTCCTGCCGCTGATGACGCTGGAGGGCATGGAAGGCAAGATGTTTGCGCCGCTGGCCTTCACGATTGCGATTGCGCTGTTCTTCTCGCTGGTGCTGTCGCTCACGCTGACGCCGGTGTTGTCGTCGTATCTGCTCAAGCCCAAGGTGCACAAGCACGTGGAAGGTGAGCACAGCGACGACCCCCACGCCGAGCACGACGCGCATGACACGTGGCTGATCCGCAAGATGAAGAAGCCGTATCTGCGCTTGCTGGAGTTGAGCCTGAACAACGGCCGCAAGACCGTCATCGTGGCCGTGGCCGTGTTTCTGGCCACCGGTGCGCTGATGCCGTTCCTGGGCACGGCGTTCATCCCCGAGATGAAGGAAGGCTCGGTGGTGCCCGGCATCAACCGCGCGCCGAACATCTCGCTGGAAGAGTCGATCCGCATGGAGATGGAAGCCATGCGCCTGGTGATGCAGGTGCCGGGCGTGAAGTCGGCCGTCTCCGGCGTGGGCCGCGGCGAGTCTCCGGCCGACCCGCAGGGCCAGAACGAATCGACGCCGATCGTCTCACCTGCCGCGCGATGAGTGGCCCAAGGGCTGGAACCAGGACGACATTGCCGAGGCGATGCGCAAGGCGCTGCAGGTGCTGCCCGGCGTGCAGATCGTCATGGCGCAGCCGATTTCCGATCGCGTGGACGAGATGGTGACCGGCGTGCGCTCCGACGTGGCCATCAAGGTGTTCGGCGACGACCTGAACACGCTGCGCGAGAAGGCCGAGGCGATTGCCAAGGTGGCCCAGGGCATCCAGGGTGCGCAGGACATGCGCGTGGAGCGGATCACCGGTCAGCAGTATCTGCAGATCGCGATCGACCGCCAGGCCATCGCGCGTCATGGGCTGAACGCGGCCGATGTGCACAACGTGATCGAGACCGCCATCGGCGGCAAGGAAGCCACGGAGATCTTCGAGGGCGAGCGCCGCTTCAGCGCGGTGGTGCGCCTGCCGGACGCATATCGCGGCAGCGTGGAGGCCATCCGCAACCTCATCGTGGCTGCCCCCAATGGCGCACAGGTGCCGATGGAAAGCATCGCCCGCATCGATGTGACCGACGGCCCCGCGCAGATCAGCCGCGAGCTGGGCAAGCGACGCGTAGTGGTGGGCGTGAACGTGCGCGACCGCGACTTGGGCGGCTTCGTGGCCGAGCTGCAGGCGGCCGTCGCGCAGAAGGTCAAGCTGCCCGAGGGCTATTACCTGGAGTGGGGCGGCCAGTTCCAGAACATGGAACGCGCCATGGGCCACCTGAAGGTGATCGTGCCGATCACGGTGGCGGCCATCTTCTTCCTGCTCTTCCTGCTGTTCAACTCCGTGCGCTATGCCACGCTGATCATCCTGGTGCTGCCGTTTGCCTCGGTGGGCGGGATCATCGGCCTGTTCGTCACGGGTGAGTACCTTTCCGTGCCGGCATCGGTCGGCTTCGTGGCGCTATGGGGCATCGCCGTGCTCAACGGCGTGGTACTGGTCAGCACGATCCGCAGTCTGCGCGAGCAAGGCATGTCGGTGGAAGAATCCGTGCGGCTGGGTGCGCGCATGCGCTTCCGTCCCGTGATGATGACGGCCACGGTGGCCATGCTGGGCCTGATCCCGTTCCTGTTTGCCACGGGGCCGGGTTCGGAAGTGCAACGGCCGCTGGCCATCGTTGTGATCGGCGGTCTGCTGACCTGCACGCTGCTGACGCTGGTGATGCTGCCCACGCTGTACAAATGGTTTGATGAGGAGTCGAAGGCATGAAGGAAATCCGCATCGTAGTGCGCCCGCAACTGCTGGAACGCATGCATGAAGCGCTGCGCAGTTGCCCAGGTTTTCCCGGCATGACGGTGGGCGAGGTGAATGCCTATCCGCCAACGGCCTCACAGAGTGGCGCGCATTCCATCAAGGAAGACCTGACGGAGTTTGTGCCGCGCGTGCGCATCGAGATCGTCGCTTCCGATGCGCTGGCCGGCGTGCTGTTCGAAAGCGCCGTCAAGGTGCTGGAGCATGGCCAGACCGGAGACAGCGCCATCTGGATGACCGAGGTGGTTCAGGCGACGTTCCTGCATCGCACCGGTTGAGCATCGTGTGATGCGCACATGAAAAACGGCGGACCATGTCCGCCGGAAATCAGGAGCCACCCTTGCAGCGGGCCGCATCGTGAGACGCGGCCCGCTTGCTTTGGTGCTTACCGCTTGATGTCGGTCAGATGCTTCATGAGGCCTTCGTAGCGGAACTTGTGGATCGGGCGATCCATGTTCTGCATCTGCTGCAGCTGCACCGCTTGCGGACGCAACGAGCCCGTCGGCGTCACAGCCTGGGCACGCAGCGTTGCGACGGCCGGCTGCATGTTCTGGATGCCGACAATCTGGTCATACAGCGCCTTGTCGATGATCTGTGCGTTGTACAGCTGCGTCGCATCGCCGGCGATGTTGGTCGTCGTCGCCTTATTGCTGATGGAACCGGCCTGCGCCAGCAGTGCGCTCCACAGCGTCGGGCTGTAGTTGGTCACGTAGTAGTCCAGGCCGGTCGGGTTCGCCAGCACGGCCGAGCACGTCGGCAGCGTGACCTGCGCGGTCTGCTGGTCCAGCACCACCGTCTGCGTCTGCGCCAGCCCATCGCCGTAGGCGATCGTGAGCGGAATATTCCATTGATAGCCGGAATAGACGTTCTTGTTCGGGAACGCCTTCTGCGTGATCGTCAGCACGTTCTGGTTGGTGGCCGGGTTGCACTGCGCGTCGATGCTGACGAGCGGCACGCCGGTCTGGCGCACAAAGCTGTCGCCGACCTTGCCGACGGGCTTGCCGCTGGCGGCTTCCAGCTCTGCCCACAGGCGCGGTGGCGTGCCATTGCCGAACTTGTACTTGTTCAGGTAGCTCTGCAGCCCCTTGCGCATGGCGTCCTTGCCGACGTAGTTCTCGAGCATCTGCAGGACATGGCCGCCCTTGTTGTAGGCAAAGCGGTCGAGGAAGTCCATCGAGCCGGCATCGCTCAGGTTGTGCTGCACCGGTACAGCGGTCGGCTGCAGGTCCAAGGTGTAGACGCGCTGCTTGACGGCCGCATAGTCGGCCCACGTGTTGCCCTGGAACTCGGGGTGCAGCGCGATCTTGGTGACGTTCTCGAACCAGTTGGCGAAGGATTCGTTCAGCCAGATGTCATCCCACCAATCCAGCGTGACCAGATCGCCAAACCATTGGTGTGCCAGTTCGTGCGACACCACGACGAACGAGCGCGCCTTGCCCATCGAGTGGACCGTCGTCGGTGCGCCATCGGGCGGCACCAGCACCTGGTCGGCAAATTCGAAGATGGCGCCCCAGTTCTCCATGCCGCCAAAGCCGGCATTCTTGTTGTCGTAGCTGTCGTTGGCGACGATGGTGTCCATCTTGTCGAACGGCAGCGGGATCTGGAAGTAGTTGTAGTAGTGGTTCAGCGCTTCCTTCGTGAACTGCATGCCGGCCACCGCAGAGTGCGCCTCGCCGGGCGGCACCCACCAGCGCAAGCGCATGCTGCTGCCATCGAGCGGGTTGGTGAACTGGTCTTCCAGGATGTCGAACTTGCCGCCGCCGAAGAACAGCAGGTACGCCGGCATCGACGGTGTCTTGGCAAACGACACCTGCTGATAGCCGTCCGGCAGCTTGGTGGCGCTCGTCTGCCTGCCGTTGGCCACGGCCTTCCAGTCGCCCGGAATTTCCGCCGTCACTTCGAAGGTGTTGCGGAAGGCCGGCTCATCCCAGCTTGGGAACCACTCGCGGGCGAAGTTCGATTCGCCCTGCGTGACGATGGCGTCGGAGCTCTCACCCGTTGCGGCCTGCAGGCCCAGCTTGAAGATGCCCTCGGCCTTCGTGAAGTTGATCGTGCCCGTCCATTCCATGTGGAGCACGTAGTTGCCGGGCTTGATGTCTCCGGTCGGGTCGCGCAGGTCATAGAAGGCCCCTTGCGATTGCGGAATCGGCACGAGCACGCGCGATGCGCCGTTGCCCGAAGTGGGCGTGAGCGTCAGGCGCGAGGCGTCGAGCTTCAGGTCGCGCACGGCCAGCGTCACGGCGCCGGTCTGCTTGGTGACCTTGATCTCCACGTCGGCGCGGCCCGAGAAGCTGTTCAGGTCTGCGCTCGGGCGGAACCACAGCTTGTAATTGACGGGCTTGATGTAGTCCGGCAGTTCAACCGGGGGCACAGATGCGTCGACCGCCGGTGCCGGCGCATTGGTGTTGCCGGTATTGGTATTGCCCTGCTGCTGCGAGCCGTTGGCGTCCAGCTTGCCGCCGGACGGGGTGAGCGCGTCATCTCCGCCGCCGCCGCACGCGGCCAGAATCAGCGCTGCCGCGGCCTGCGCCACGAGTGCCAGCTTGAACGAGCGACGTGTCCGGGCGCTGTGCGCGCGTCCGGTGCGTGTCGTGGCCGTACGACGGAAGGTTGTCGAATCCCGCATTGCATTTCTCCTGAGGTGGAAACGAATCGGCGGCCCAGGGCTCAAAAGAAAAGTGGGGGGCAGGCCGCAGAATCGGGACAAGGAATTACCCGCTTCTTGCGCGGTGCAAATCACAGCCCGCGCACGGGATGCACGGATTCTGGAGGAAACGGCCCGCGAATCGAGACGAAGTTTTAAATCACGTGCGAGAGAATCGGGCGCCGAATTTGCAGTTTTTGGTATGCGCAGCGGCTAGACTGCGGGCGCCTCCGCGGATGCTGGGTGACTTCTGCAAAGCGCGTTGAAAAAATGAAATGCGTTTGGCGGTTCATGAAACTATCTTAAAAATCGCGGCGGATATTTTTACAACGTCCGATAAAACAAAACTGAATACGGCGCGGGATTCAAAAATCGCGCTCGGGAACTTTCCGGGTATTCAACTGGGTATTGCGCCGCAGCAGCAGAGCCGGTATCGCCTGCCTGGGGGTAATCCTTCCGGATGAGGCTTGTGCTGCGCGCGGTTTTACACAAAACCGGTACGCTCGCAAGGTTGCAAAGTGTTTTCTGTCTTCCGTAGAGCGATTCATGCAATCCGCGTCCGATAGCGTCAGCAGCCCAGCGGCTGTGGGTGTCAACCTGATCGACTTTTTGATGTCACCCCCACGTCATTGTGGCTGGAGGACTACAGCGATCTGCACCGTCTCTTTGCGCAATGGCGCGCCGCCGGCGTGACCGACCTGCAGCGCTTTCTGGAAGAAGACGTCTCACGCGTGGCGGCGTGTTCGGCCTGCATCAAGGTGCTGCGCGTGAACCGGCGTACGTTGTCGATGTACGCGGCACCGAATGCCGAAACGCTCACCGCGCGCCTGGCTGACGTACTGCGCGACGACATGCTCGAAGCCCACGTGGGCGAACTCGTGCAGCTGTGGTCTGGCGAGCCGTCGTTCGAGAGCCGCAGCGTCAATTACACGCTCAACGGCCGCCGTCTGGACATCCTGCTCAAGGGCGTTGTTCTGCCCGACCACGAGCAGCGGTGGGACCGCGTGCTGGTGGCCGTGGACGACATCACCGAACTCGAAGACGCCCGCCGCCGTGCCGCGGCCAGCCAGCTCTACGCGCGCGGCGTGTTCGAGCACGCGCCGGTGTCGCTATGGGTCGAGAACTTCAGCACCATCAAGATGCTGCTGGACGAAGTGCGCATGCAGGGCATCACCGACTTCCGCACCTTTACCGACGTGCACCCCGAGTTTGTCGAGCGCTGCATGCAGGAGATCCAGGTGCTCGATGTCAACGGCTTCACGCTGGAGATGTTCAAGGCGCGCAACCGCAACGACTTGCTGGGCCGCTTGCCGGAAGTCTTTCGCGACGACATGCGCTCGCACTTTCGCGAGCAGCTGATCGACCTGTGGGACGGCCGGCTCTTCCAGCAGCGCGAGGTGGTCAACTATGGGCTCGATGGCAACCCGCTGAACATCCACCTGCAGTTCTCGGTCTTCCCGGGGCGCGAGCAGGATTGGGACATGGTGCTGCTGGCGCTGACCGACATCACCGCGCGCAAGAAGGCCGAGTCGTACCTCGAATATCTCGGCAAGCACGACGTGCTGACCAAGCTCAAGAACCGCTCGTTCTACGTGGACGAGATCAACCGGCTGGAGCGCAAGGGCCCGTTCCCCGTGACGGTCATCATGATCGACCTGAACGACCTGAAGAGCGTGAATGACCAGCTCGGCCACGCCGCAGGCGACGCGTTGCTGCGGCGCGCCGGCGAGGTGCTCGGCAAGGCCATCGACAAACCTGCGCACGCTGCCCGCATTGGCGGGGACGAGTTTGCCGTGCTGCTGCCCGGCGCCGACGCGCAGGCCGGTGCGGCGCTGGTGGAGAGTCTGCGCAAGCTGGTCGAACTCAACAACCAGTTCTATCCGGGCGCGGAGCTTGGGTTTTCCATGGGCTGCGCTACCTGCCACGAAGGCGGGCGTCTGGAAGAAGCGTTGCGCGAAGCCGATGTCGCGATGTACGAAGACAAGCGGATCCAGCACGAAGGCCGGCGCCCGGCATAACGGCGGCCATCTGCGCGTCCGGTGCGCGGCTGCCTCTTCTCGCTTCAGGCGCCCGTCGGCGCAAAAACCGTTCGTGCAGTTCCTCCAGCCCGAGCGTGCTGATCACCTCGTTCAGCCGCTCGGTCGGGCGGCGGCGCGGCAGGTCTTTGTACTGCGCGATGATCAGTTCGTTCTTCATCGAGTGTTCCCACCCGACGAGTTCTGTCACGCTGACCTGATAGCCGTGCGCTTCAAGCTGCAGGCAGCGCAGCACGTTGGTGACCTGGCTGCCGAATTCGCGCGTGTGCAGCGGGTGGCGCCAGATTTCCGTCAGCGCATTGCCGAGCGACTTGCTCTTGTTCTTGCGCAGCACGCCGGCCACCTCCGCCTGGCAGCACGGCACGAGCACGATGTACTGCGCCTTTTTCTCCAGCGCGAAGCGGATCGCATCGTCCGTGGCGGTATTGCAGGCATGCAGTGCGGTCACGATGTCGATCGTGGCCGGCAGTCGGTCAGATGTAATCGACTCCGCCACCGACAGGTTCAGGAACGACATCCCCTTGAAGCCGAGCCGCGCGGCAAGTTCGGTCGACTTGGTGACCAGTTCTTCGCGCGTTTCGATGCCGTAAATGTGCGAGGTGCCATCGCCCGGCTGCTCCTTGCAGAACAGGTCGTACAGGATGAACCCGAGGTACGACTTGCCTGCGCCGTGGTCGACCAGCGTGACATGCCCCTTGGCTTGCTGCACGTCGGCCATCAGCGGTTCGATGAACTGGAACAGGTGATAGACCTGCTTGAGCTTGCGGCGGCTGTCCTGGTTCATTTTGCCGTCGCGCGTCAGGATGTGCAGTTCCTTGAGCAGTTCGATCGACTGGTTGGGGCGGATTTCGTGGGTCTTGTTGGACATCGTCAGGACAGCCTGGGCGACATGTCGCACGGAGTGGGATCGGTGCGGCGGCGCGGAGAAAAACGGAAAGAGGGCGCCAGTTTACCGAAAAGCGGGGTGGGCGACGGCAAGCGCACCCCAAGCCACGTCATGCATGCCCTCGTTTGCCCGGGCCCGATGAGGATGTGACAATAGCGCCCCGCTTGCCTGCCCCACATGATTCGATCCGTTCCTCCCCGCATGTCCGAAACATCCAACGCCCCTCTCGTTGCCGTCATCGGCGCCGGCCCCGCCGGGCTCATGGCTGCTGAAGTCCTGTCGCGCAGCGGCGTGCGTGTGGAGGTGTTCGACGCCATGCCGTCGGCCGGGCGCAAGTTCCTGCTGGCGGGCATTGGCGGGATGAACATCACGCATTCAGAGCCGATCGACGCGTTTCTCGGTCGCTATCGCACGCGGCGCGAGGCGCTGGCGCCGTTCATTGGCCGCTTCGGCCCCGACGACCTGCGTGCGTGGATCCATGGGCTGGGCATCGATACGTTTGTCGGCAGTTCGGGGCGTGTCTTTCCGACCGAGATGAAGGCCGCGCCCTTGCTGCGCGCATGGCTGCACCGGCTGCGCGAGGCGGGCGTGCAGCTGCACATGCGGCATCGCTGGGTGGGGTGGGCGGAACCGTCAGACCACGCGCAGGTGCTGCGCTTTGAAACCGCCGATGTTGAGCGGCTGGTGCAAGCCGATGCGGTGGTGCTGGCCATGGGCGGCGGCAGTTGGCCGCGCCTGGGCTCCGACGGCGCCTGGGTGCCGTTGCTTGAGGCGCGCGGCGTGCAGGTGCAGCCATTGCGGCCTGCCAACTGCGGGTTCGACGCCGATTGGAGCGCGTATTTCCAGGAGCGTTTTGCGGGGCGGCCTGTCAAGTCGGTCGCCATCGGGTTGCCGTCGGGCGACGGTGGGGCGCTGCAATTCCGCCAGGGCGAGTTCGTCGTCACGCAGACCGGCATTGAAGGCAGCCTGGTCTATGCGTTGTCGGCGCCCATTCGCGATGCGCTGGCCGCAGAGGGCAGCACCACGATTTGGCTCGACCTTGCGCCAGGCTGGAGCGCACAACGTGTGACGGATGAACTGATGCGCCCGCGCGGCGCGCGTTCGATGTCGAGCCATCTGCAAAGCAAGCTGAATATCACGGGCGTGAAGCTCGGCTTGCTGCGCGAGTGCCTGAGCAAGGAAGCGTTTGCCGATCTGGCCCAACTCGCGAAGGCCATCAAGGCGTTGCCGTTGCGACTTACACGCACGCGGCCCATCGACGAGGCGATCAGCACCGCAGGCGGCGTGGCATTTGAAGCGCTGGATGCAAAGCTGATGATCGAGCGTCTGCCGGGCGTGTTCTGCGCCGGCGAGATGCTCGACTGGGAAGCGCCCACGGGCGGCTATCTGCTGACGGCGTGTTTTGCGAGCGGCGCCGCTGCAGGGCAGGGCGCACTCGACTATCTGGCGACGATGGCGCGCTGATTCACTGCTTTACTGGCGCGCCTTCAGGCGCCACAGCGACGTGATCTCGGCAACCCGCGCACGATAGAGCGGGTCGTTTTCATCGGACGCCTTCGGGTGCTTCGGCTTGATGTCTTCCCGGCCCACCACCTGCAGGCCGGCAGCGTCGATCATCGCCAGCAGGGCATCGCGCGTGCGCAGGCCAAGATGCTCGGCAAAGTCCGACAGGATCAACCAGCCTTCGCCATTCGGCTCCAGATGGGCGGCCAGGCCGTCCAGGAAGCCGCGCAGCATGCGGCTATCCGGGTCGTAGACGGCGCGCTCGATGGGCGAGCTGGGCCGCGCCGGCAGCCACGGCGGGTTGCACACGATCAGCGGCGCACGGCCTTCGGGAAACAGATCCGCTTCCACGATATCGACCTGCCCTTGCAGACCGAGACGCGCGAGATTGTCACGCGCACAGGCCAGCGCGCGAGGGTCCTGATCGGTGCCGATGACGTGCTTCACGCCGCGTTTGGCGAGCACCGCTGCCAGCACACCCGTGCCCGTGCCGATATCGAACGCCAGGGTTTTCGAAGGCAACGGGGCATTCGCCACGAGATCGATGTATTCGCCGCGCACCGGGGAGAACACGCCGTAGTGCGGGTGAATGCGCTCACCACCGAGCGCGGGAATCTCGACCCCCTTCTTGCGCCACTCATGCGCGCCGATCAAACCAAGCAGCTCGCGCAGCGAGACGACGGAAGCGGCCTGGCTCGTGCCGTAGGCCTCGGTGCAGGCCTCGCGCATGTCGGGTGCGCGGCGCAGCGGGATCGTGTAATCCGCATCCAACGGAATCAGCAGCATGCCGAGCGTGCGGGCGCGCTGCGATTGCGCCTGTCGATGCAGGTTGAACGCATCGATGGGCGAGGTGGGTTCCTTGCGCGCCTTGCCGGGTTTGCGATCGATGCGGCGGGACATGGCCTGCAGGAGTTGGCGCGCGTTCTGGAAATCGCCTTGCCAGAGCAACGCGGTGCCTTCGCAGGCGAGGCGGTAGGCGGTATCGGCGGGGTCCGATCATCTGCGATGACCACGCGCTTGGGCGGCGGGTTGCCGGCTTCGGAGCGCCAGACGGCGGTATGGACGGCGTCGCTGCTGGCTTCAGGGCGGTCGTCGGTCCAGGTGAGGGTGGGGTGATCGGTCACGGGGGAAATGGGCGGGAAAGCGGGGAGGGTGCGGTAGTGGGCGACACGATACCGCTGTCGGCCTGATCGCACAAATGCTGGCGGGCCACTGAGCGGCGCGGCACTGACGCCGTTTCGGTGGGGCCCCTGTCAGAAAAGGCCTAATGCCAGGCAATGTGCTGAAGGACGTCGCCCCGTATTGCCCGCGAGCCGATTGACCGCTGCGATTCTTCTGGTGAAGTGATTCTTCTGCCACCCAAAGACGCCAGTCCGGCCCGGCAGGCAGTGTAAACTCCAGCCTTTTTTCGGCACTCGTAGCATGGCGCACGCCCAGCAACGCAGGGCGCTCAGCGGCCCCGCGCTGATCCGCATTCTTGCTCGCCTGACGGACGTCGACGTTTCCGCATCTGCGCAGCCCCTTTCTGACCGGTTGAGCCAATGGCTCAGCTGGACGGATGCCATTACGCTTTCGTCGGCATTGAGCGCGGCACCGCCCGCCGGTGCCTCCAGCACGCGCACCGTCGGCCCGGACGCCGAGACCATCGGCAGCCGTGTCCGTGCGGCGTTGACGAAATCCATCGCGTCCAGCTGCGCGCCAGAGACAAGGCCCGGGCCACGCGCACCGATCCAGAACCCGGCGGTGCCGGTGGTGGTCGACTATGCCGATTTCCGGCAGCGCTACGTGCTGATGCAGCAGACGATGGAGCTGGAGATCGGCGACCTGCGTGGCCGCCTGCGACGCCTATTGGCTGCCAGGACGCCCGACCTCGCGCGGCTTGCGGTGCTGGATGCCAGCATGGAGCAGGCGCTCGCCGGCCGTGAACGTTCGTTGCTCGGGGCCATTCCGTCGATGCTGGGACCGTACTTCGAGCGCCTGCGCGCGGCCGAGCAGCAGCGGCAGGCCGAGCTGCCCGCGGAGGGCCAGGCCACCCCATCTACATCCCGCGCCTGGCTGGACGCGTTCCGCAAGGATATGCAGAGCGTGCTCCTTGCCGAGCTTGATGTTCGTTTTCAACCGATCGACGGGTTGCTCGCAGCCCTTCGCCCCCGCTAAGCGGGACAGACACCATTCATGTCCAGACATCACCTGAATCTCATCGTTTTTTCTGTCGGGCTGGCGGCCTTGGGGTGGATTGCCGGCGGCTACGTCGTCGGCGGAAACCTGCTGGCGCTGGCGGTCACGCTCGTGATCGGTGCCGCCTATGTGGCAGGCGCGCTGGAGCTGCGCCGCTATCGCCAGGCCACGGGCACGGTCACGCAGGCCGTGGCGGGGCTGACCGGGCCACCGTCCAATCTGGCGGCGTGGCTGGAGCCACTGCACCCGAGCGTGCGCAATGCCGTGCGCCTGCGTGTGGAAGGCGAGCGCGTTGCGCTCCCGGCGCCCGCGCTGACGCCGTATCTGGTGGGCCTGCTGGTGCTGCTTGGCATGCTCGGCACGCTGCTCGGCATGGTGGTGACGCTCAAGGGCACGGGCGCAGCGCTGGAAAGCGCGACGGATCTGCAGGCGATCCGCGCATCGCTGGCTGCACCTATCAAGGGGTTGGGGTTCTCGTTCGGCACCTCGATTGCCGGGGTGGCGACGTCGGCCATGCTGGGGCTGCTGTCGGCGCTGTGCCGGCGCGAGCGGCTGCAGGCAGTCCAGGCGCTCGACGCGAAGATCGCCACCACGCTGCGCGTCTATTCGCACGCGCATCAGCGTGAAGAGACATTCAAGCTTCTGCAGCGGCAAGCCGATGTGATGCCCGCATTGGTGGACCGCCTGCAGGCGATGATGGTGTCGCTGGAGCAGCAGGGCGCAGCCAGCAGCGAGCGGCAGATCGCCGCCCAGCAAGCGTTTCTCGACAAGACGGAAGTGGCCTACAGCCAGCTTGCGTCTTCGGTTGGCCAGTCGTTGAAGGACAGCGCAGCGGAAAGCGCGCGCGTTGCCAGCGCGGCGCTGCAGCCTGTGGTGGAAACGACGATGGCGGGCCTCGCGCGTGAATCGTCCGCGCTGCAGGAGACGGTCACGCACGCGGTGCAGCGTCAATTGGATGGCTTGTCGTCACGCTTTGAGGCGACGGCGGAGGCGGTCTCCGGCATCTGGAACAACGCCCTGTCGGCGCATCAACGCTCGAGTGAGGCGCTGGTCGGTCAGGTCGGCACGTCGCTGGACCGGTTTGCCGAGACATTCGAGCAACGCTCGACGCGGTTGCTCGATGGTGTTGCCGAGCGACTGGATGCCACCGCAGGCGGCCTGGCCACCGCCTGGCGCGATGCGCTGGCCCGCCAGGAACATGCCCACGCCGAGCTGGCGACCCAGAACCAGCGCGCGCTCGAGGCGGCTGCCGCCACGTTCGAGCAGCACGCCGTGTCGTTGCAAGACGCATCGCGCCAGTCGCATATGGCGCTGCAAGCCGCACTGGAAGCACGAGACGCGCAACGTCTGGCGGCCTGGACCGAGGCGCTCAGCGCAACGGGCGAAAAGCTGGGCCAGGCATGGGAGAAGGCGGGCGCCGACACGGCGAACCGTCAACAAGACATCTGCGATGCATTGGCGCAGACCGCGCGCGATATCGCCGCGCAGCAGGACGCGTCGCGCCAGTCGCAAGCCGCGTTGCAAGCTGCGCTGGAAGCACGAGATGCACAACGTTTGACTGCCTGGACCGATGCCCTCGGCGCCATGGGAGAGAAGCTGACCCAGGCATGGGAGAAGGCGGGCGCCGATACGGCGAGCCGCCAGCAGCAGATTTGCGACGCACTGGCGCAGACCGCGCGCGACATTTCCGCGCAAACGCAGGCGCACGCCAACGACACGATCGGCGAGATTTCGCGCCTGGTGCAGGCCGCGTCGGAAGCGCCCAAGGCCGCGGCCGAAGTGGTGGCCGAACTGCGCCAGAAATTGTCCGACAGCATGGTGCGCGATACCGCGATGCTGGACGAGCGTGCGCGCCTGCTGGGCACGCTGGAGACGCTGCTCGACGCCGTCAACCATGCGTCGACCGAGCAGCGCACGGCGGTCGATGCGCTGGTGGCGACGTCGGCGGATCTGCTGGAGCGCGTTGGCGTGCGGTTCACCGATCGAGTGGAAGCCGAGACCGGCAAGCTTGGCGCGGTGGCTGCGCAGGTGACCGGCAGTGCGGTGGAGGTGGCGAGCCTGGGCGAGGCGTTTGGCGCGGCCGTGCAGTTGTTTGGCGAGTCGAACGACAAGCTTGCAGCCCAGTTGCAGCGCATCGAAGCCGCGCTCGACAAGTCGCTCACCCGCAGCGACGAACAGCTTGCCTACTACGTGGCCCAGGCGCGTGAGGTGATCGACCTGAGCATGCTGTCCCAAAAGCAGATCCTCGAAGACCTGCAGCGCCTGGGTGACCAGCGCGCGCTGGCCGGGGCCGAAGCGGCATGAACGACGAGATCGACGGTGGCATCGAGGCCACGGCGCCGGTCTGGGCCGCGTTTGGCGACCTGATGTCGGTGCTGTTGGGCGCGTTTGTGCTGATTTTGGTCGGTGTGATCGGCGTGCAGCTGGAGCTGTCGTCCAAGCTGGAAAACGAGGTCAAGCAGCGCGAGGCCGAAGCCCAGCGCCGCAAGACACTGGAGCAGGCGCTGGCCGGCCCGCTGGCCGCCGGGCGCGTGACGCTCGTCAACGGGCGTATCGGCATCAATGGCAATGTGCTGTTCGCGATCAACTCCGATCAGTTGCAGCCGGAAGGCCGTGCGCTGATGAAGAGCCTGGCGGGGCCGCTGGCTGCATATCTCACGTCGCGTGAAGAGATCCTGATGGTGAGCGGCTTTTCCGATGACCAGCAGGTGCGTGCCGGCAATCGGCTGTTTGCCGATAACTGGGAGCTGTCCGCCAAGCGCGCCTTGACGGTGACGCGTGCGTTGATCGACGAGGGCATTCCGGCGTCGAGCGTGTTCGCAGCAGCGTTTGGATCGCAGCAGCCGGTGAGTTCCAACGCAGACGACGTCGGGCGCGCCAAGAACCGGCGTGTGGAAATCGCACCCGTGCCGAGGCAGGCTGCTTCCAACGGTGGACGTCGTGAGCCGCATTGAGGCGTCCGCGCAGGACACGCTCGACAGTTGGCGCGCCAGCGGCGCGGACCAGCTTGACCGCGTGCGCTTTTGCTTCATCGAGGCATTGCATCGGCGTGCGGCCGGACAAACCGGCGAGGCGCGGCGCATTCTCGATGCGCGGCTGGGCGAACTGATCGCGGCCTACGCGGAAGACGTCGACCGTACGACGGCAACGTCCGACGCGAGCGATGCAAAAGCGCCTGCCGACAGCGCGTTGGCGGCGCTGCTGCGTGACATTGCCGGCCGGCAACGCACGGATGTCGGCAAGGCTGCGGATGGCGGGTCTGGGCCTCATCCGCGGGCATTGCCGGAGCTGAAGATTCTCGAAGACGTGCGCGACACGTGGTCCCGCGTCAGCGCCGAGAAACAGTTGCGGGACGCCCTCGACAAGGTGCCCCTGAATGCCGGTCCGCTGAATTCGAGCAGTCTCGTGCATCGGTCATTGCTGTTGATGCGCGAGGTGTCGCCCGATTATCTGCGGCAGTTTCTGTCGTATGTGGACGCGCTTTCGTGGCTCGAACGCATGAGCGGAGACGGCGCCGCCGGTGGCCAGGAAGCGGCACGCGGCGGCGGAAAGACGGCGCGCAAGGCGCGCTAAGCATCACAACACAGCGCCATTCGGCCACGCCGATTGGTCTGCGCCTGCTGCGTCTTCCGGCCGGCAAGCACGCAAAAAGGGAGCCGAGGCTCCTTTTTCTTGCGCTGGCGATCAGCCGTTGAGGGCTGCGTCCTTGACCTTTTTCAGGGCGCGGACCTTGACGCGCACGGTTGCCGGTTTGGCTTCGAACCACTGCTCCAGACCGGTGAAGGGGTTCTTGCCGAAGCGGCGCTTCGTTGCCGGCACCTTGACCGACGTCACCTTGAACAGGCCCGGCAGCGTGAATTCGCCGACGCCCTTCTTGTGCAGCGAAGCCACGATGGTGTTCTCCAGATGGAGCAGCACCGCCTTCACCGCCTTGGCGTCGACGGCAGCCTGTTCAGCCAGATGGCTCACCAGGCTCGCCTTGGTGAACGTGTCCTTCAAGGGCTTGAGAGTCGGCGTCGTTGCAGCAGGCTTCTTTGCTGGCGCGGCCTTCTTTGCCGGCGAGGCCTTCTTTGCAGCGGTCTTGGCAGCGGTCTTGGATTTGGTGGCCATAGTGAAAATAGATGGTTGGGTAAAGTTGACCATTCAATGGAAGCGACGCCTGTGCAGCGCGCTTCGAGCAAGCATAGCAAAGGTTGAGCGCCGTGGAAGCGTTATCTACGCTGTTTTGAGGCCGCGGAACGCTTATTGCATGCGGTTTGGGGCGTGTATCCCCCGCTGAGCATCCCGGGTTCAGCACAGACATGCCCCAACAAAAATCGTCGCAGAGCGCGGTGCGCCCCAAAGACCGCGCGCCCGTGCTCGCCCGGCTGCGCCAATCCAAGATGACGCGCTCCACCCATGCGTACGTTCGCGGCAGCACCGTGAAGTTCTACGAGTGGCTGAGCGAGGTGCAGTCGCACACGTTTCCCGAGGGGCCCACCATCTGGATTTGCGGCGATTGCCATGTCGGCAACCTCGGCCCGATCGGCGATGCTTCTGGCGCCACGCGCATACAAATCCGGGATCTGGACCAGACGGTGCTGGGCAATCCGGCGCTCGACCTGATTCGGCTTGGTGTGTCGCTGGCCACGGCCGCGCGGGGTCCGACCTGCCGGGCATCGTGACGGCAAGAATGGTGGAAGCGCTGATGGCGGGCTACCTCCACGGCATCGACCCGGATGCCGCCGTGCATTGCCTCCGCGCCCCGCATCGGTGCGCACCGCCATGAAGGCGGCGACCGCGCGTACGTGGAAACAACTGGCCAGGGAGCGGCTTGACGACACGTCTCCCACCATTCCGCTGGGGCGCCATTTCTGGCCGCTCTCAAGAGGGAACGGCGCGAACTGAAACTGCTGGTGAGCGAGCATGAGGTGCTGGACCTGATCGCACGCCTTTACGAGATGCCCGGCGAAGCGTCTGTCAGCATCGTCGATGCGGCGTACTGGGTCAAAGGCTGCAGCTCGCTCGGGCAGCGGCGCTATGCCGTCTTGCTGGCAGTCGAGCAGGATCGCGGGCCGCGGTATCGGCTGATTGACATCAAGGAGGCAGGAAAGGCCGCAGCGCCCAGTGCGTCTGCCGGCGAGATGCCGAGGATCAACGCCGAGCGCGTGGTCACTGGCGCGCGCCGTCTGTCTCCCGACCTTGGAGACCGAATGGCGTGGGGGCGCATGCTGGGCAGCAGCTTCTTCATGCGTGAGCTGCAACCGCAAGACCTGAAGCTGTCGGTCGACAAGCTGGAGCAGAAAGATGCCACGGTCCTGGCTGCCTACCTCGGCAATATCGTCGGCCTGGCCCATGGCAGCCAGATGCCGCGGGATGTCGCCAGGGCATGGCACCGTGAGCTGAGGGCGCGTCATGGACGTTCCATCGATGCGCCATTCTGGCTCTGGTCCTCGATCGTCGATCTGCTTGGGCTGCACGAGCGGCAGTATCTCGAACACTGCCGCGCGTGGGCCGGCTGATCCGCCGCGTCGCTTGCATCGACGGGCACAAACGCTGCTGGCGAGTCTTCCAGGCCATCGTGAGGCGATGATGGCGGACGGCGCCCGGCTGCCCAGGGGCGCAGTCCAGCCGCGGTCCAGACATCAACAGGAGGCGCGATGTACGTGGTGATGGGTGCAACCGGACATGTGGGGGCTGCCGTTGCGCAGACGCTGCTGGCGACCGGTGAGGACGTAATGATCCTGACACGGCGGCCCGAGCGCGCAGGTCGCTGGCGGGACAAAGGCGCATCGGTGGCGATGGCCGATGCGGAGGACGTCGACTCGCTCAGGGCGGCATTCCGACGCGGCCGACGTGCATTCCTTCTCAACCCGCCTGCCGATACTGCCGGTGACACCGACGCGACGGGCGCCGGACGATCGCCAACATTCTGGCTGCGCTGGAGGACTCCGGCCTGGAGAAAGTGGTGGCCGCATCCACCTATGGTGCGCGCCCGGGACAGGGCATCGGCGACCTTTCCACGCTGTGGGAACTTGAGGAGGGGTTGCGGCGCCAGGCCATCCCGGCAGCCATCAATCGTGGTGCCTACTACATGACCAACTGGGCAGGCCTGCTGGAAACAGCTGCGCAAACAGGCAAGCTGCCGAGCATGTTTCCCGCCGACATGCCGATGCCGATGGTGGCCCCCGCAGACCTCGGCGAGGCGGCCGCCGCACGGCTTCTCGCGCCGCTCGACGATGTGGGCGTGCGCTACGTGGAGGGCCCGCAGCGCTACACGCCGCAGGATGTTGCGCAGGCCATGTCGCGCACGCTCGGCCGTGGCGTGACGGTGGACGTTGTGCCGCGAGACCGCTGGGAGGCGGTCTACAAAGGTCTCGGCTTCTCCGACGAGGCGGCCCGCGCCTATGTGCGGATGACGGCCGTGACCCTGGACGAGGATTTCGACAAGCCGGGCGACGTTGTGCGCGGGCATGTCTCTCTGGCAGATTTCATTGCAGCGGCCGCGGTACAGGCGGCCCACGCGTGATTGACGCGCCGGCATGCGTGCCCGGCGCGCGCGCTATGCAATGAGATGGACGAGCAGCGCGCCGTTCAATCCTGCCACCAGCACGGCGCTCACCGTCGCCAGTAGAACCAGGCGGTGACCGGCGGCATGCTGTCCCATCAGGTCGGGCCGGCGTGCCAACCAGATCAATGCCGCCATGGGAAACGGCACCACCATGCTCAGAATCACCTGGCTGAGCACGAGTGCGCGCGTGACATCCATGCCCGCCCCGATGACGACGAACGCCGGCACCATGGTGATCAGCCTGCGTACCCACACCGGCAACCGCACGCGCAGGAAGCCCTGGAGCACCATCTGCCCCGCCAGTGTGCCGACCACGGAGCTGGACAACCCCGACGCGATCAACCCAACCAGAAACACCAGCCCGGCAGATGCGCCGAACAACGGCGCCAACGTGACATAGGCATCCTCAATGCCGGCCACCTCCGCATGTGTGCCGTGAAACGCGCCCGCCGATACCACCACCATGGCGAGGTTGATGCAGCCGGCGGCGGCCAGCGCAGCCACCACCTCGCGGTTGGAATACCGGAGCAGTTGCGACGTCTCCGACGCAGTGCGCGGGCGCACACGCCCATTGACCAGCCCCGAATGCAGAAAGAGCGCATGAGGCATCACCGTGGCCCCGACAATACCGGCCGCGAGCATGAACGCATCGGGCGGCAGCGCCGTGGGAACGAAGGTTTGCCGCAGCGCGGCCCCCACGAGACGGGCAAGATCCACACTTGGATGATGTAAGAGATACCGATAACGGCGACCAGCGCGCCAATCATCAGTTCGATATGGCGGAACCCGCGCGCCTGCAGCATCAGCAGCAGATAGGTCAGTACACCCGCGACGACCATGGCGTACAGCAAGGGCATGCCGGTCAGCAGTGCGATGCCGACGGCGGCACCGACGAACTCCGCAAGGTCGGTGGCCATGGCGGCAAGCTCGCTGATCAGCCACATGCCAAGGCCGGCTGGTGCGGGCAACTGCGTGCGACAGAGTTGCGCGAGATTCTGGCCCGTCACAATGCCCACCCGTGCGGAGAGCATCTGGAACAACATCGCCACCAGGCTCGATGCAAGCACGACCCAGAGCAGCTGATATCCGTACCGCGCGCCGGCTTCAATGCCGGTGGCGATGTTGCCCGGGTCGGTATACGCCACCGAAACCACCACGGCCGGCCCGACAAACGGGAGGAACGTGCGCCAGCCACGTCGCCGGCCTTCCAGCGCTTCACGCGTGGGCAACGACGCCGTTCGAAGCAGAGGAGCTGTCGCGGTCAAGCGCGAGACTGTCGTCCATGAAATCTCCGGGAGAGGTGGCGGTGGGGCCCTCCGCAACCCGCGTACCTGATGGCTTGCGGGCCAAGCGTGCGGCGCGCGATGGAATGGGTGTTGCGGAGAGGGATGCGCCATGACGGCACACACTCATTCCCGGAGAACACCCATGTTCATGCACAACAAGCGATTGCAGTACACCGTTCGGGTCAGCGAAACCGATCCTGGCCTGGCCAACCTGCTGCTGGAGCAGTTCGGTGGCCCGCAGGGCGAGCTTGCTGCCGCCATGCGTTACTTCACGCAGGCTGTGGCAGAAGAAGATGCAGGCCGCAAGGACATGCTCTACGACATCGCCACCGAAGAGCTGAGCCACCTGGAGATCATCGGCACCATCGTCGCCATGCTCAATCGCGGTGCCAAGGGAGAACTGGCGGAAGCGGTGGATGAGCAGGCGGAGCTGTATCGCAAGCTCAATGGCGCCGGCAACGACAGCCATGTGACGCAGGTGCTCTATGGCGGTGGGCCGTCATTGACGAACTCGGGGGGCGTGCCGTGGACCGCGGCCTACATCGATTCGATCGGCGAGCCGACGGCGGACCTGCGCTCGAACATCGCGGCCGAAGCACGCGCCAAGATCATCTACGAACGATTGATCAACGTGAGCGACGACCCCGGTGTGCGCGATGCGCTGGGCTTTCTCATGACGCGCGAAGTCGCGCACCAGAAGTCGTTCGAGAAGGCGCTTTATGCCATTAACGGCAACTTCCCCCGGGCAAACTGCCGCCGGTGCCTGAGTTCAGCGATGCGTATTTCAAGATGTCGCGCGGTGGCCCGATCGTGCAGGCACCCTGGAATAGCGGCACCGGCCTTGAGCTTGTCTCGGACCCGCCGGTGCCTGTTGACGGCGGAGACGGCAACGCGTCGGTCAACCTGACCGACGCCGAACTGGAAACGCTCGAGGCCATGAAGGCGCGTCTGGCTTCGGATCCGGCTGTCGATCCGACCACGGGCGCGGAGCTTGGTGAAACGAAGGCGTGACCACCGCCTCCAGGCCCGGGTGCTGCGCTGCTCGGGCCTGGACATTGCGTCTGCGCCAGGCACCGGCCGTTTCAAGCTCGAACAAAGATGGAGACGCTCATGCATATGCAAGAACTGCTTGCAATCGCGGCGCTCACCCTTGCCGTGATTGCCATGTATTCGCTCGCCCGCGGCGTACCTGCCGGCGTGTTCGGGGCGGGCGCACAACAAGTTGCGCCGATGTATTCAGGGGTCACACCGCCGCATCCTTTCCTGAACGGAAGGCGGTGATGGCAGACGACACAACGCACGAAGGCCCGGCGCGGTTCGAGTGCGCGGGCCATACCGTTACGGTGATCGCAGAACAGGATGCGCAGGGCGTCTGGGTGCCGCGCATCTCTGTGGCCAACGGCGAGCGGCACTTCGAAATTCGCGAAATATCCCAGACGTGGCGCGGCTGGCATACCGAAGGCGAGGCCATTCGAGATGGGATGGAACAGGCGCGCTTGCTGCTCACGCGTGAGCGGCCCTGATTCTGAAGACCGGCGCGACGGCGCTCGGCATGGCTTCGGCGGCGCGTCGGGCCACTACTGAATCCACAAGGAGATTGCGATGAAGGCGCTCTGCTGGCACGGCAAACACGACATCCGCTGCGATACCGTTCCGGACCCGACGATCCAACACGGCCGCGACGCCATCATCAAGGTCACGGCGTGCGCCATCTGCGGTTCGGACTTGCACCTCTTCGACGGTGTCATGCCCGGCATGGAAAGCGGCGATGTGGTTGGCCACGAAACCATGGGTGAAGTCGTGGAAGTCGGGCCCGAGAACACCAAGCTGAAGGTGGGCGACCGCGTTGTCGTGCCGTTCACCATTTCCTGCGGCGAGTGCTTTTTCTGCAAGCGCGGGTTCTATTCCGGATGCGAGCGGACCAATCCTGACCATGCCAAGGCCGCCAAGCTGTGGGGCCATTCGCCGGCGGGTTTGTTCGGCTACTCGCACCTGCTGGGCGGATATGCCGGCGGCCAGGCGGAATATCTGCGCGTGCCGTATGCAGACGTCGGGCCCATTCGCGTGCCGGAGGGTGTGGACGATGAGACCCTGTTGTTCCTGTCGGACATCTTTCCGACCGGCTACATGGCCGCCGAGAACTGCAATATCCAGCCCGGCGACACCATCGCCGTGTGGGGTTGCGGCCCCGTTGGGCAGTTCGCGATCCGGAGCGCCTTCCTGCTCGGGGCGGAACGCGTGATCGCCATCGATACGGTGCCCGAGCGCTTGGCCATGGCCCGCGCGGCCGGCGCACAGACGCTCGATTTCAAAGCCAGCGATGTGCAGGACGCGCTCAACGAAATGACGCAGGGCCGCGGCCCCGATGCCTGCATCGATGCAGTGGGCACGGAGCCTGAGACGACCGCCAGCTTCGACTCCGTGCTCGACCGCATCAAGGTGGCCACCGCGCTCGGTACGGACCGGCCCCACGTGCTGCGGCAGGCCATTCAGTGCTGCCGCAACTTCGGTACGGTCTCGATCGTCGGCGTGTATGGCGGGTTGCTCGACAAGGTGCCGTTTGGGTCAGCCATCAATCGCGGGCTGACGTTCCGGATGGCGCAAACACCGGTTCAGCGGTATCTGCCGATGCTGCTTGAGCGGATCGAGCGCGGGGAGATCGACCCGTCGTTCGTGGTGACGCATCGCGGCACGCTTGCGGATGGCCCCGACCTGTACAAGACCTTCCGTGACAAGCAGGACGGGTGTGTGAAGGTGGTGCTGAAACCCTGACGAAGGCGGGGCGGGCACATTTACATTTGCAGGAAGGATGCGCCCTAGCTGCGCAGCGGCCAGACGCAGTTATCGGCGACAGCAAAGAGCGCTTCTCCCGGCGCAGCCGGCGCGGTCCACAAGCCGGTGAACTCGCCGAATGCGGGGAGGAGGGCGCCGCTTGTTCCAAACCGGAAACACGGCAGCCGGAGGCGGTCCCGAGCCGGTCCGCTGATGACGACGCCCGGGTGCACGTGACCGGCAATGACGTAGCGACCGGGCACCACCTGCGGCTCATGGCATAGCGCGAAGGGGCCAATCCCCCAAGGCTCTTCGACCACGTTGAAGCGCAAGTCCGCAGGTGGGTCGCCCGCGTGGCGGTCGTGGTTGCCGCGGACCAGCGTGCACGCGACATCGGCGTGGCGTGCGCGCCAGGCGGCGAGTGCATCGATGGCGGCGTGCGCCTCGCGCGCGTGGAGAAGGTCGCCCAGCCACGCGATATGCGCGACCGGCAGCCGGGCGAGCATGGCGTCCAGGCGGGCGACCGCCTGACTGGTGCTGCCGGCCGGCACCGGCACGCCGCGCGCGCGGAACGTCGCCGCCTTGCCGAAGTGCGCGTCGGCCACCATCAGCATGCGCTGCGCGGGCCACCACAGCGCGCGTTCGGGCAGGAGCCATACGGTCTCGCCCGCGCATTGGATGGCGAGGTCCGAAGAAGAGGTCATAACAGTGGCAGCGGCTTCGATGTCTTGCGTGGCCGGCGCGGGCGGCGGCTGGATTACCGGCTGTGTCGGGCGATTCTGTCAGGCGCAGCGCAGCTTGTACATCTGTCTCGATTTCCGGCCGTGTGGCCGCATCCGGATCAGTGGGCTCGGGGCCGGCGGCGCGCTCCGCTTCGGCCAGCATGCGCGCGATCCGATCGGCGAGCTTCTCGGTGGAAAGCTGCTCACGAAACCGTTCCACCATCAGCGGAAAGCCGAACGGCGAAGGCCGCTTCAGTGCGCAAAGCTGGAGACGCAAGCCGCGCATGCGGATGAGGGCCGCTTCGATGCGGTCAAGGTCCAGCTCCTGGCGCAGCACTTCGGTTTCTGCCTGCGACAGCAGCAGGTTGCCCGGGTCGTGGCGCCGGAAGACTTCATAGAACAGGCCGGAAGATGCCTGCAACTGGCGCGCGCTCTTGTGCGCACCGGGGTAGCCCTGAAACACCAGACCCGATACACGTGCGATCTCGCGAAAGCGGCGTTGCGCCAGTTCTCCGGCGTTGAGGCTAGCCAGCACATCGTGCATGAGCGTGTGCGTGGCAAAGAGTTCGCCGCTGGCCAGCAGCGCCGGCCAGTCGATGGGCGTGGCCGATAGCAGTTCGAGGCCGTAGTCGTTGAATGCCAGTGAGAAGGTGGCCGGCGTGCGATTGGCCGCGCGCCAGCCAAGCAGGCTCGCGAGCCCCAGGTGCGCATGCCGCCCGGCAAACGGGTAGAGAAACAGATGCCAGCCTTCGCGTGAGTGCAGCGTCTCGGCTACCAGCGTTGCGGTGGTGGGGAGCGCAGACCACCGCGCCTGCAACTCCAGCAGCGGGCGCGCGGCCTGCATTTCGGGGCTGTCGAAGCGGGCATGTGCCGCCGCATCGAGCTGCGCCACCACTGCGTGTGCCAGCTCGGTGGACAGCGGCATGCGACCGCCGTTCCAGCGCGGCACGGCAGCGCGTTTGCCGGTGGCGCGTCGCACATAGGCCGTCATGTCCTGCACGCGCACCAGCTCCAGCAGGCGGCCTGCAAACAGGAAGTTGTCCCCGGGCCGCAGCCGCGCAATGAAACCTTCTTCAATCGACCCCAGCGCGCCGCCTCCGGATGCGTGCCACCAGCGCACGGTCATCGTCGCATCGCTGACGATGGTGCCGATGCTCATGCGGTGCCGCCGCGCAAGGCGCGCGTCGGGCACGCGCCAGACGCCGTCTTCATCGGGCACGACGCGGTGGTAGTCGGGATACGCCGTGAGCGAGTGGCCGCCCTGTCGTACGAAGTCGAGCGCCCATTGCCATTCGTCGTCGCGCAAGTCGCGGTAGGCCCAGGCGCGGCGCACTTCCTCCAACAGCGCGTTGGGGACGAAACCACCGCCCAGCGCCACCGTCACCAGATGCTGCACTAACACGTCCAGCGGCTTATGCGGCGAGGTGCGGGCCTCCATCTGGCCCGACATGGCTGCTGCGCGGGCGGCCGCGCCTTCCACGAGTTCAAGGCTGTGCGTCGGCACCACCGTTACACGAGACGGGCGGCCGGGCGCGTGGCCGGATCGCCCAGCGCGCTGCAACAGTCTCGCCACGCCCTTGGGCGAACCGATCTGCAGTACACGTTCCACGGGCAGAAAGTCGACACCGAGATCGAGGCTCGACGTGCAGAACACGGCCTTGAGCAGGCCCTGCTTGAGGCCGGTCTCGACCCAGTCGCGTGTTGCGCGGTCCAGCGAGCCGTGATGCAACGCAATCAGCCCCGCCCATTCCGGCCGCGCGTTGATGACGGCCTGATACCACAGCTCCGCTTGCGACCGCGTGTTGAGAAACACCAGCGCGGTGCGGGCGCTTTCCAGCTCTTCCAGCACATGCGGCAGCATCGCCATGCCCAGATGCCCGGCCCAGGGAAACCGCCCCACGCCGTCGGGGAGCAGCGTATCGATCTCCATGCGCTTGGGCAGGTGGCCCTGCACCAGCGTGCCGGGGGTGGGCGTTCCTGCATCGCCCAGCGCGTCCATGGCTTCCGTCAGGTTGCCCAGCGTGGCAGAAAGCCCCCACGATCACGTCCGGCGACCACGCGCGCAGCCGGGCCAGCGCCAATTGGACCTGCACGCCGCGCTTGTTGCCAACGAGTTCATGCCATTCATCCACGACCACCACGCGCACCGAGCCCAAGGCCTCGCGTGCATCGGCACGTGCAAGCAGCAACGACAGGCTTTCGGGTGTGGTCACCAGAGCGGTGGGCAAGCGGCGTGATTGCGCGGCGCGTTCGGCGCTGCCGGTGTCGCCGGTGCGCAAGCCGAGCGTCCAGTGCGGCGCCAGTGCCTGTGCCGCTTCGGTCAATGCGCGGGTGGTGTCGGCCGCCAGCGCGCGCATGGGCGTGAGCCACAGCACCGACAACGGCGGTGCGCCGCCACGTCCGCGCACCTGCGCCAGCCGCTGCAACGCCCCCAGCCACACTGCATAGGTTTTCCCCGCGCCGGTGGTGGCATGCAGCAGGCCCGATTCGCCGCGCGCCATGGCCGACCACACGGTGCGCTGGAACGGCATGGGCGTCCAGCCACGCGCAGCAAACCACGTATCAAGATCGGGCGATGCGGGTGCGTTCATGACGGCGGTAGCAGGCTTTCCAGCGTCTGCAGCGTATCGGCTTCTGCGACGGGCTTGTCGTGCCGCCAGCGCAGCATGCGCGGAAACCGCACCGCGATGCCGCTCTTATGCCGGGGGCTGCGCGCAATGCCTTCAAAGCCCAGTTCGAACACCAGCGTCGGCGCCACGCTGCGCACGGGGCCAAAGCTCTCCACGGTGGTCTTGCGGATGAGCGCGTCGACCTGACGGATTTCTGCGTCGCTCAGGCCGGAGTACGCCTTGGCAAACGGCACCAGCTTGCGCTCGGGGACATCGGGCGGCGCATCCCACACGGCGAAGGTGTAGTCGGTATACAGGCTCGCGCGCCGGCCGTGGCCACGCTGCGCATAGATCAGGACGGCGTCTACCGAGAACGGATCGATCTTCCACTTCCACCACACGCCCACGTCCTTGGTGCGGCCCACGCCGTAGCGCGCGTCGCGCCGCTTGAGCATCAGGCCCTCCACGCCAAGCTCGCGGGACGCCTCGCGCTGCTGGGCAAGATGCTGCCAGTCGTCGCCTTGCAGCAGCGGAGACAACTCCAGCGCCGGATGAATGCAATCGGCAATCACGCGTTCGAGTTGCGCGCGCCGTTCGCTCTGCGGGCGTTCACGCAGATCCTGCCCCTGCCATTCCAGCAGGTCATACGCCAGCAGCACGGCCGGCGCATCGCGCAGCACGCGCGCATTCAGCGTCTTGCGGCCGATGCGTTGCTGAAGCAGGGCAAACGGCTGCACGCGGCCCGCCTGCCAGACGACGATCTCGCCGTCGAGCACGGTGCCTGGCGGCAGTACCTCCGCCATGGCGGACAGTTCGGGAAAGCGTTCGGTGATGAGTTCCTCGCCGCGCGACCACAGCCATGCGCTGTCGGCGCGACGCACGAGTTGCGCGCGGATGCCATCCCACTTCCATTCGATTTGCCATTCAGCGGGCGCGCCGAGCAGGGTGTCGAAGGCTTCCACGTCAGCCTGCAGCGGGTGCGCGAGAAAGAACGGATACGGGTGCCCGGTATCGAGCGCGTGGCCATCGACGCTGGCATCGGCCAGCAGCGCGCGATAGCGCTCGGCGGTAGGCGCCTGTCCGATGTCGGTATAGCCCATCAGGCGTTGCGCCACGTGCTTGGGGTCGGTGCCGCCCACCTCCGCCAGCGCGCGCGTGACCAACAGTTTGGACACCCCCACGCGAAACGCCCCCGTGATCAGCTTCATCAACACCAGCCGCGCATGCAACGGGAGCCCACGGCACAGTTCAGCCAGGCGCGGCAGCACGACTTCGGGCGGTTGCCCACGCAGCGGCAGCAAGCGCGCTTCCATCCACTCGGCCAGGCTGGCGTCGTCTGCGTGATCTGCATCGGGCAGGACGAGCGCGATGGTCTCGGCCAGATCGCCCACGGCCTGGTAGCACTCGTCAAACAGCCATTCGGGCAGGCCGGAGGTGGTCTGCGCAAAGCTGGCGAGCACGCGCACCGGCACCAGCTGGCGCGGCTTGCCACCGGCCAGGAAGTAGACCGCCCACGCGGCGTCGGCATCGGGCGCCGTGCGCAGGTAGGCCACCAGTGCAGCCAGCTTGCCGTTGCTCGATGTGGTGGCGTCGAGCTGCGCGTAGAGGTCGGCGAAGGCTTTCATGACGCGGGCGTGTCGTGGGGCTCGCCGGACGGGGGCGTGTCTCCTGTTTCGGCGGCATTGCCTTCTTCGCCCTCGTCGCCATACTCGGTGGCGAAGGCGCGCGCATCCAGGCCGCGTTCGCACAGCCAACGCACCATTGGCGCGACCTGGCCGTGCGTGACATAGACACGCGTGGCGCCCGTGGCGTCGATGGCCTGCAGCAGGCCGGGCCAGTCGGCATGATCGGACAGCACGATGCCGCGATCGACGCCGCGCCGCCGACGTGCACCGCGCAGCTGCATCCAGCCGCTGGCAAAGGCATCGGCGTAGTCGCCAAAACGGCGCATCCACGCCGTGCGTTGTGCGGAGGGCGGTGCCAGCACGAGCGCGCGTCGCAAGTCCGCGCGCGGCACGTCAGTAGCGAGTTGCGTGGGTGGCAGTGCCACGCCCGCGCGCCGATAGGCGGCATCCAATTGCAGCATGGCGCCGTGCGAAACGATGGGCCCAATGTCGGTATCGAGCCCGGAGAGAATGCGCTGCGCCTTGCCGAAGGCGTAGCAGAACACCACGCTGGCGCGGCCCGCGTCGGCGTTGTCCCGCCACCATGCGTTGAGCTGCGCAAAGATCTCGGTCTGCGGGCGCCAGTGGTAGATCGGCAGGCCGAAAGTGGATTCGGTGATGAAGGTATTGCATCGCACCGGCTCGAACGGCGTGCAGGTGCTGTCAGCCTCCACCTTGTAGTCGCCGGACACGACCCACACCTCGCCGCCATATTCCAGCCGTACCTGCGCAGAGCCCAGCACGTGCCCCGCCGGGTGGAAGCTCAGGCGGACGCCGTGGTGGACGATGGATTCTCCGTACGGCAGCGTCTGCAGGGGGATGTCGTCACCCAGCCGCGCGCGCAGCACGCCCGCGCCCGGAGCGGCAGCCAGGTAATGCCGGTGCCCGACGCGAGCGTGGTCACTGTGGGCGTGCGTGATGACGGCGCGATCGACCGGCCGCCATGGGTCAACGTAGAAGTCGCCTGCCGGACAGTACAGGCCGCTGGGCGTTGTCACGATCAAGTCCGCTGCACTGGTCATCGCTCGCTCTCATTGGATGCCCCGATCTGGCTCCCGCGACAACATTAACGCAATGGCTGCTTGCGCACAGGCTCGCCGCGCATGTCCGCAGGCCCTCCGGGGCCCGCCGCGGCACTGGTGCCCGACGAATCAATGCTGCCACCGGGCTCGCGTGGTCCTGCGGGCGGGTTCGTGGTCTGCGGGGAAGGCGATTGCGGTGCGGAGGCCGGCATGGTGTCCGGATATCGCGACAAGGAGTGCTTTGCCGTCTTCGCTTCGCCGGGTTGAGGGGCTTGAGCGGCTTGAGCGGCGTCGGGCGATGCCGACCGGGGCTCCGTGGGCTGCGCGAGCGAAAGCCCGCTGCCCGTCGTCGATATCAGGAAGAGCAGCCAACCCGCGGCTGCTTGTCTTGTTACTCGTAATGCGTGATGCATGCGTGGCCTCCGGTTGCGCTCCCGTGCCGTAAGCAGCCGGCATGCCAGGCCGGCTGGCCGACTGGTTGCGGCGCCGAGGGGCCCGTGGCAGCGGCGCACCTGGCCGTTTCTTCAATGGTGAGAAAAAACGACGTTCGGCGCACGATCGGTTCGCGGGGCATAAGCGTCGATTGCAAAGGTCCTGGACGGCTGAACGCAGTTGAACGCCGCATCCGCGGTGCCTGCCGATCCAGTCGGAAGTTGATCTGTGTCAGCCAGCGAAGGGCAGCATCGACGTACCGTGGGTCCTATCAGAGAAGCCATCCAATAGGCTAAGAACGGGGAACGTCATGCTTGAGCAACAACCAGATGAGGTGGTCGCCGCCACGCTTTGGGAACTGGAATCCTCGGTGTCCCGTGCGCTGCCCGGAGGCGCGCTTGTCAGTTCCGCAAGGGCCGCCTGCGGCGGCTACGACGTGGCTGCGAAGTGGACCATGCCGACAGCCCGCGGCAATCGGCAGGAATGCACCTTGAAACTGCATTTCAGCTTGGTGGAGGCCAGGGCGTACTGCCGGTTGAACCATCCAAGACGGGAGGAAATCTGCCGGCGCATGAGCGAATGGCTGGTGGGGCAGTTGGAAATCCAGGGCCGAGAGCGCGCAGACACCGGGTACGACCTGGTGCTGGCCGTGCCAAACGACTTCTTTGTGGATGAGCAAGACACCATTCAGGTGGGCCGCCAGGACAGGGAGCACGATTTTTCGCTCTATCGAGGGGCATCACTGCCGCCGCTGACGTGAGCGGAAGTTCGGTCCGCCATTTGACGCTCCTGCGCTAAACATCGGTTCGTTGTGCGCCGTCAACGCACGCGGCTACGCAGGAGCTACCTTCGAATGGCGGCCCGTCAATGTGGGTGCGCGGAAATGCGGAGGCCTTATGCGCGAGACGATCAGCGAAGCCGAGAAGACCTGTCTACGTGAACTCCAAGATGCGCTAACCGAGACGCTGCCCCGTCGGGCCGTCTTGCGACTGGAAGGCGACGAGCTAGACGGAATAGATGTTCATGCGTGGTGGATAGTGGAAGGCCCGCAAGGCGCCAAGCAGGTGAATTCGTTTTCGTTCCACCTGACGGAGTCGATGTTGCAGGCTTACTTCCACCAGCCCATGGAGGCGCGTGCAAGTACGTGCAGACGATTGAAGGATTGGGCGAACTGGGCGCTCGAAGGTGCAGAGGAGACTGGCGACAGCGAGATGGGCTTCGATATCTGCGTTGCCGTACCTGGGGGCATCTTCCATCCAGGCGCTGATTTGCAACGAGCCTGACAGTCCATCGCAGGCGACGTCGGGGAGGGCCCGGCGCCATCGCGTGCGGGCCGGTAATGGACGTTGTGGGCGTCCATCCCGGAGTCCGCGTCAGGGCCGCTGCAGCCGGTAACGAACCGGCAACCCCATCGCACCTGCTTACTGCGTAATCGCAGCGGTGCCCACTCGATAGCAGGTCGGAATCGCGTTCTTCTTGGGGCGTTGATAGATCAGTTTGTAGGCGCCGGTCGAGGCACGCGACTGCGGTGAACTGAATGTCACGACCTTCCCGTAATCGCCGTTCGCAGTGGCTTCTTTACCGATGATCAGCGGCGAGAGGATCGGGTCTGTACGTGCGGAGTCCGCGTCGATGATGCGGCGCACGTGCGAGAGATTCTCGACGTACCAGTCCGCCTTCATCGCTGCGGTGGGGATCACGAACGGACGATATGCCGGGCCCGCAAAATGGCTGTCGATGATCATCCATGGGTCCTTGTCGACACTTCCCAGTTCAGACGGAAGCACCTTCTGACCGGCCGTTGCGCTCTTCAAGTAAGAACCAATGTCGGCACCCAGGCGCGAGCCGCGTTCTCCAGCGGTGGCCGGGTCGAACAGGTTGCCGTCCGGGCCATTTCTGAGTTCGCTGAATCGTTTGCCCGTCCAGGTGATGACGTGGGAGACGATGTAGCCATTCGCGATGTTCGAAGGCGTGGCGTTCCCGGGCTGGGGCGCGGTCTGCGTGATGTACAGAAGGTCGCCCGGCCGCAGGTGGCCAACGAGGCTCGCGATGTTGCCTTGGTTGATGTCGAGCAGGACGCCCGCCTGCTCCTTGCCCACCAGCGGATCATCGCCGGTCGAACATGCCTGCGTGCCGATACCGGTTTCGAGATTGCCGTCCTTTTGCGTGACGCCCGCAAAGTTGTATGCCCATGATGTGAAGTCCGAGCAATCGACCCCTAGCCACTTGACCTCGGCATGTGTCAGGGCAGCGAGACTCTGCGCGCCGTCGCTCCTGCGATTTGCCGTACACGTCATGCCGGAGCTGTCACCACCGGATGTACTTCCGGATGACGAATTGCGGAACTTCGCCGGGCTTGCGGGCGGAAGCCAGCCGGGGATGTGGTGGTGGCAATAGTTCAGGCCCTGGTCCACCCAGTAGTTCTCCACGGCCATGACAAGTTCACGCTGGAACGTCGCCACGTCGGCATTGCACGACGCCGAGGAAATCGCGCCGTATACGGCGGCATGCGGTCCCCACGTCCCCCCATTTGCGTAGTTCGCCCAATTGGCGACGGTCACGCCGTTGCCAAGCTGCGCCTGCACGTCGTTCTTTCGGCTTTCGAACAGGGAGGACGCCTCGCCCAGGAGCGCGTTGCGGTCGTGGCAGGCCGCGCTGCTCACGGTGATGGCCGAGGGCTGGCCCGGGATGATGGCGCGCAGCTTCGAAACAGACGTGATGCCAGAGCGGTTACGCGTGCCGCCGATATAGTCGGCAGCCCCTACCGTGATGGCGCAGTTCGCAGCGGCCGGCGCACTCACCGTGCCGTCAGCGGCTACGTCGCCCGCGCCGGCGTGGCAGTCGCTTAGTGTGTCGCCGTTGGCCGCCTGCGCGACGATGTTTGCAGTGCTCTCGGCAACTGATATCCCGGCAGACGTGCGGCTTTGTGATTCGGCCCCCAGGGCCAGCGCCATGAGCGCGCCAGGCGTCACGTCCGACGTGCCGCCCGTTTCCACGAACGTGGGCAGCGTCTGCTGCACGTCGATGTTGCCTGCCAGGGCGTTCACGCGCGACAAAGCGGCGGCGACGTTGTCGGGAGTCAGGCCACCCGCGCTGCGGGCATCTTCGACCACGGCATTCGACCACGGAGAGACAACCATCCGCGTCGGCTCAGACAAGTAGACCGCATCGACTTCACCCGAGAGGTTGCCGCTTGCGCCGGTCGCCTCTTCTTCGTATGTGCCTCCCGTTACCCGGACGAGCACGGGATAGCGCAGCGCTTGCCACAGCGAAAACGTGCCGTCGCTCGCGGTCATGGTGGTGGCGAGCGGCTCTGGCGCCGCACTGCCGTCAGGGTTCAGTGCGTAGATCGCGACTTTCGCGTTCGCCACGGCGCCCAGTAAGACGCTGCCGGAAACGACCGGGGCGGACGAGCCGCAGCCCGCGAGGGTAAGCGCGAGTACAGCGCTCGCCATGTAGGAGAGTTGTAAAGCTTTCACGGATGGACGTGTCCGAATTCTGAGGCGGTTGATATTGCCGAGCTGCTCGAGCATCGACGTTGAGTATCTTCAGCGTATAAGGCGCACTGCCCGCCTGATCAACTAAATAGCGAAGCGGACACCAGCCTTATCTTCCAATTGCGCAGATGCCGCGCCGGCATGTGCGCGCGACGCCGGTTGCCACCGCGGCCGATTCAGTTTTTGTCGGTGCTCAACGAGGGCCGCCGCACTCCGGTACGGCTTCTGTGATCGGAACGTCGTCGGAGAATTCGTAGCGCGCTTTGCCGTGGCCCTTGGCGCGATAGAGCGCCTCGTCTGCGGCGGCAAACACGACGGCCCGCTCCACGTTGTGGCTCAGTCGTGCCACGCCAACGCTACACCCCAGTTCAATGACGACTTCACCAAACTTGTAGGGCCGCGCGCCAATCGAAACGATTCGGCCAGCCAGCCTGTGCAACGCTTCGTCGTTCACCGGCCCGACGATGACGGCAAATTCGTCGCCACCGAAGCGGGCGACAAAATCGGACGGACGTGTGACTGTGCGCAGCCGGTCGGCAAATGCGCGCAGCACCTCGTCGCCGGTTGAGTGGCCGTAAGTGTCGTTGACGCGTTTGAACCCGTCGAGGTCGATGAGCAGCAGGGCGCCCAGCTCGCGGCGGTTGCCGGAAGAAAGCGCTTTCTCCATCTGGTTGTCAAAGCCGGCGCGGTTCATCAGACCCGTGAGATGGTCTGTCATCGACAGGGCTTTCAGACGGATCTCCTTCTCCCTGCGGGCGGTGATGTCTGTGACAAGGATGTGCACACCGATGACGGTGCCGTCGGCCCGGAACTGCGGGACATACTGAACTTCCCGGTATGCGAGCGAGGACCCGATGCGCTCCTCGCGCTCGAACTTCTGCGGGCTTCCTGCCAGCGCCCTCTCCAATGGCTCGCGCAGGCGCTCATACGCGGCCAGGCCGACGACTTCGGCAACGGTCTTGCCGACAAGACTTGAACGTGGCATGCCCATCTCGCTTGCATAGGCGGCGTTTACAAACTCGTATCGGCCGTCTGCGCCCACGAAGAGCACGTGCCCCGGCATTGCGTCCGTGACGGTCTGCAAGGTCTCTGCGTTGCGCTGGATGGCTTCTTTCGCTGCCTTTTCGGCACGGATGTCGCGCATGAGCGCGGAGTAATGGTCAAGCTTGCCGGTGGCATCGCGGTGAACGATGACGGTGTGGGCCACAGGAACGACTTCTCGCTCGGCGTTGTATGCGAGCGTTTCGCCCATCCACATGCCCGATCTCAGCGCGGTGGGCACGGCGACCTCTGTCAGCAGCTGTAACGTCTCTGGCGGGTGGTAGTCGGCAATGGTCGTTTCGCTGACGGCTTTGTCGGGCGGAATGCCCGCGAAGACTCGACCCGCCGGGTTGATGTAGGTCAGTTGCCCGTACCGGTCTGTTTGGGCAATGAAGTCCGGCGTGGCTTCCAGAATGGACATCAGCGCGCCAATCGCCTCTTCGGCGCGAACGCGTTGTGTGATGTCTTCAATGACGCCGACATATCCTTCGGCTTTCCCGTCCACCACAACAGGGGCCGCCGTCACGGATATCTGGCGGTCCGGTTCGCCCGGTATGGAGAAGCGCTGCATGTCGCGAAAGAGCAGGCCCGCTTCCCTTGAGGCATCCCACGCGTTCTCTGCGCGCTCCTTGTCTTCCGGTGAGAGCCTCTCACGCCACGAATCTGCAAGCGCATCCTTCTTCGACAGGCCGAGAATGCGGCAGTACGCGTCGTTCACGTAGGTCGTGCGGCCATCATTGCGTGTCCGGAAGAATCCGAGCGGTGATGCGTCGTTGACCGCTTCGAGTTCGGCCCTCTGCTGTACGACCTGACCCATGAGGGCGCGCAGGCTGCGCACGATGGAGTCGATTTCGGGAGAAGCGCGTCCGATATCGAGCGTAGTGAGCCCATCCCATTCGCAGTGGTCGGGCCGACGCAAAGCGACGTGCAGACGGTGCAAAGGCCTGAGAAGCCACTGCATGCCGCTCCACACAGACAACGCGACCAGACCAATCAGGCAAAGGGAAACCCACCCCAGGCGGTGTCGCATGACGGCAAAGGGGGCATCAACTTCGGCCCTGGGGATGACCGACCCCAATGTCCATCCTGTGGCAATGACGTTCTCCAGCGTGATCATCGGCGCTGCCTCATCCAGAGGTTGGCCGGCAAGCGCCTTTGCGATGTCCGGCTCCGCTGTGGTGTTGGCGAGGAGCTTTTCGTCGTCTGGATGGATGACGAATACCGGGGCATTGCCCCGCTGAACAACGAATAGATAGCCGTGCTCGCCAATGCGGGTACTCCGCATGTCGCCCAGAAAGTTCGGGCGAAGCAACCCCAGCGATGCGCAGAACACGCCAACCATGTGACCCGCTTCATTCAAGACGGGTGCGGCGAAGACGATGTTTGGCGCGCCTCCGATTCGGTTGCGCAGCGGTGCGGAGATGGTGGCCTGACCGACGACAACGACTTGCTTGAAGTAGTCGCGGTCATGAACGTCCAGACCGACCACTTGCTCTACGTAAGGGGACACGGCTGTCACCTTGCCGTCCATGCCGACAAGGAACACGCCATCAAACATCCCGGCAGTGGGTGCGATGGAAGCAAAGTACTTGCGAGCGTCTTGCATAGACGCGAAGTGGACCGTGCGGGTCTGGCCTGCGGTGCGCTGGACAATGTCGAGGTACGCGTCCATGCGCTGACGGAGGTCGGTCGCGGCATCCTTTACCAGCGCCTGTTGATGCTTCTGAATCAATACCTGAATGTCTGACCGGAACTTCGTTCGTTCGGCCAGGAAAGCGATGCAGATCAGGGTGGCCACGATGAGGCTGGCCAGCAAAGCAGCTTGGAATTTCAGGGTGGGCCGGCTCATGCGGATTTTTCTGTTATGCGTTTTGTCCGACAGCGGGACCGACAGCCCGGCGGGGCGCCGTCCACACGCGCCGGCCGTTGTGAGCGGGATTGGGATTCGACGGAGTCACGGTGCTGGATCGACGCGCATCTCAATAGGGTGGTGTGCGTCTCCTAACGCGTGATCGCGGTGTACCGCTGCTCCAATCGACGCCTGCCGCGGAAACCTTAGAACCGCGTGCGAACGTTTCTTGATCTACGTCAAGGGTTTGACGGTTGATTGCCGGCGACAGGACCGGTGCTCAATGTTGCGTTTTTTCACAACTGTTCCAGAGTGGAACGTTGCTCAAGCAGAGGGCTGCCGTGTTGGCTGCTGTGTTCGCCTCACGGCGGCGGGCCACTACGTGGACGTCCTTTGTCAGCTTGCGCTTGGCTGCTTCTGGCCTGGGTCTTGCAGAGATGGCATCGCAGGCCAACGGACCTGCGGGCCAACCGTCATGCGGTGCGCCCTTACACAAAAATGCTGTTTTGCTGGGGAGCGCTATGCAACTTCTGTCGAGATTCAGTCTCACCAAGAGACTCTATTTTTTCTCCTTCATCTTGATTGGCGCATTGGCCGCACTGGCCATGGCGTCTTGGGTTCAGCTGTCCAACGTGGCGGCGCTTGCCGACACCGCTGGACGTGTCCGCGTGCTCCAATTGCAGCGCATCGCCAGTACCGAGCAGTGCGTGACGCGGGTGTTGCTGCAGATCCGCCATGCCATGTTGGTGAAGACGCCCGAAGACGTGGGCCAATCGGTTGAGCAAATCAACGCGCGACGCAAGCAGATTTCCGAGAACGATGCCGCGTTCCTGAAGGAACTGACCAAGGCTGCAGACCGTGACGCTTTTGAAGCGAATTGGTTGAACCTTCAGAAGGTCACCTGGCCCTTTGTTGAGCGCAACCTGAAGCTCATCCAAGCGGGGCAACGAGACGACGCGTTCCACATGCTCATGACTGAAACCATTCCTGCGCTGGATCGCATGCAGGCATGGCTCGACGCCGAGAAGAAGCGGCAAGAGGGCATCCTCACCGATGAAGTGGCGGGCATTACCGCCGCAGCATCGCAGACGCGGGGTCAGCTCAATGGCCTGGTGCTGGCGATTGCAGTGGGGCTTGTCGCTTTCTCGTGGTTCACGGGACGTTCCTTGCGTCAGCGTGTCGAGGTTTCGCAGCGTGTTGCAGAACGGGTGCGCGACGGCGACCTGATCGCAACACACGCCGACATGGCACGCGACGAATTCAGTCCGCTGCTGTCGGCCCTGAAGGCCATGCAGGATTCGCTGGCCAGCGTGGTCGGTACGGTCCGGCAGAACGCCGACAACGTTGCTGCTGCGTCCACCGAGATTGCGCAAGGCAATACCGACCTCTCGAAGCGCACCGAAGAGCAAGCCGCGTCCTTGGAGCAGACCGCTTCGACGATGGCTCAACTTACCGAGACGGTCCGGCAGAACGCCGATGCCGCCAAGCAGGCGAACGCTCTCGCCACGCGCGCTACCGACGTAGCCGACGCGGGCAACGATGCCATGCAAGGCATGGTCGGCACGATCGAGCAGATCAGCGGCAGCTCCACAAGAATCTCCGAGATCACCGGTGTGATCGAAGGCATCGCATTCCAGACGAACATCCTCGCGCTGAACGCGGCGGTGGAGGCCGCACGCGCCGGCGAGCAAGGCCGTGGCTTTGCGGTGGTTGCCAGTGAGGTGCGCAGCCTGGCGCAACGCTCGGCTGCAGCCGCAAAGGAGATCAAGGATCTGATCGGGTCGTCTGTGGCCATGATCCAGGATGGCGCCAGGCAAGCGACCGATGTCGGCGCCACCATCGGAGAAGTAAAACAGGCCATCAAGCAGGTAGCCGATATCGTCAGCGAGATTGCCGCGGCTTCGGAGGAGCAAAGCCAGGGCATCGAACAGGTCAATCAGGCGGTGAGCCAGATGGATGAGGCCACCCAGCAGAACGCCGCGCTCGTGGAAGAGGCGTCTGCGGCCGCGCATTCGCTAGAGGAGCAGGCGATCAAGCTCAAGCAGGCTGTGTCCGTTTTCAGGCTTGCCGACGATGGCGGGCTGGCCATGAGCAGTGGGGCGCTGCATGGCATGCCGGTGCCTAAGGGCTCCGTGGCGCGCAAGCCGAGTGTCAGCCCCAGGCGAGGTTCTGAACGCCTGGCATCCGCGGTGCAACCTGCAATGGCAGCGGGCTCAGGCGACCAATGGGAGGCCTTCTGATGGACGCAGCAGCGATGATGTACGGCCCAGGAACATGCGGTGCGGCAACGGAGGACTTTACGCGGACAACCGCTGAAACCGTACTGCGGTTCAGTGGACGCCTGGCGGTGCTCTACCAGTTTGTGGGCGCGGTCTTTCTGCAGTGCGACGGCAAGCAACTCAAGGCCATTACGCCTGCCTTCCGGCGTGGCATCGAAGAGTCGATGTCATTGACGGACGACATGGCCGTCCCGGCGGAGTATCACGATGCGTTGCTGGAACAGGCAAACGTCTTGTTGACAGCCCTCGAAGCCTTGGGGAACAAGCCCGTATAGGGCAGCGTTTCCCTGGACGAGCGTCGGTCGCCCAATCGCCTCCCCATCCTTTCGGTGCCGCGTTGCCGTGGCACCTGCTTGAGGCAATTCCATGGTGGTGGGGAGTCTGTTTTGGGCGCGTAGAACGTCGCCACCGCATCGGCTTTGCTCTCCACCTCCACTACGGTGTGCGCGCAGCAGCTGAGTTGAGCTTGAGCAGGATCAACTCCGCTCGCCTCCATCCCGTGTGTGAAAGCAGGAGTCGCACTTAACTTGAGGTAAGCGGTTGAGTTGGTGAGCGCCTTTAACGGCGAGCAGCCTTGCGACAGGGAGGAGACAGCCATGACGCCCGAACCGGAAGACACAGGCGAGCTTATTCAGGTCAAAGCCGTTCTGCGAAAGAACCTGGAGTCCATGGGCGCCATTGCGGCGCGAATGGTGGTGCTGATGAAGTTTCGGGAGGCGGTATTGCCGTATCTTCCGCCCGCCGCCGCCCGGGCGGCCCTCGATGCCTTCAACGCAAGCCTGGAAGAGGCGATCCCGCTGGCGGCCGAGTTCGGATCGATGCCCGCATACAGCGATGCGTTTTTCGATGAAGTTCTGACGACCCGGGCAGCGATGCAGCGGCGGCAGAACGGCGAAGCGGTTCTCGATCATTGACGGCCAACGCTATTTCGACCTTTGATGGCCCCGGCCTGCCGTGGCCATCGACGTGGCTCGTCGTGGCATTTTTTCCTGCTGCGATAGCGCGAATTTGCCTTAGCTCTTCCGGCGGATTCCAGGCCGCCCGGATTGGCCGCAGGATGTCGCCCGTGCCGTCCACGTTCGTGTTGCGGCACCAGGGCGAGAGCTGACCTTCTCGTCTGTCCGAGGCCAAGCGCGTCCCAGCTTGGCCTTTTTTTGAGGGCGCGCTTCGGTCGCCAGGGCAATGGTGCAGCCGCTTTCCCAGGCCGGGTCGACGGCGGAGCTTGCGCAGCCGATGGCGTGGCGGTGCCGCACGGCGCAGAGCGGGAAGCGGGAAGCGGCGGTTTCGTTGGGTGTCATGCCGCTTCCGTGTGGGCGGCTGCCTATGCAGCGGCAGGCAGGGAGGCGGAGGTTTCTTCAGCGGTCTGCTTGCCGAGCAGAATCGCCGCGCTCAATGCCATGCCTTCGGTGATGAAGCCTTCAGGCGAACACGCAGACTGCCACTCCAATGGTGCTCTGCCGGTGGGCGCATAGCGAAACTCGCTCGCCCATCTGCCGTCGGTTCGTCGTTGTGTGCGTATTTCGACGTGGCCTCTCTGTGCTTTGACGATCAATTCCATGGGACCCCTCGTTATTGTGTTCCCCCTTCTCCCGCAGGCGGGGCGCCGTTCTGCGCGGCGCATCCCAATAGCATCACGGTATGAATGTTTGAGTTCAATGTCTAGCGATTCCTCCAGTACATCGCGCGAGGCGCTGAATGGCCGCGCGTTTTCAGGATGTGCTGAATTGCGATGCGGCGATTTCTGCCAAGGCAGCGTGCCTTGCCCAATTGCCTTTGGGCGCATGGAAGATGCTCGCGAATGATCGACGGGGCGAAAGCGCTTTCACCGCCTGCTTCGTTCAGCGGAGGCTAGAGAACCGGGTGCTTTTGAACGCCCGCCTGTGCAACCGTCTCCAGCCCTTGCACGTCGAGGATCTGGATCTCGCGATGGTCCACTCGCAAGATGCCTTCGCGCGCGAGCAAACTGAAGATCCGGCTCACGGTTTCGAGTGTCATGGCGAGGTGCTCGGCAATCTCTTCGCGGCTCATGCGAAGGATGATGTGTCGATTGGAGAAGCCCCGTTCCCGCAGGCGTTCAGAAAGGTCGAGCAAAAACATGGCGATACGCTCTTCCGAGCGCATCGAACCGATGCAGAGCATCAGCCGTTGTTTACGGCCGATGCGCGCGCTGAAGATCTGCGTAACCAGTTGTTGAATCGCGCCTTCCCGTTGTGCCAACTCGGCAAGGCTGTTCCACGATATGGCGCATACCTCGGAGTCTTCCAACGCGATTGCCGTTGAGGTTCGGGTATCCGACTCGAAGCCGTCCGTGCCGAATATGTCGCCGCTCAGGTAGAACGCTGCGATCATTTCCCGGCCTTCGGCGGTGCCCAGCGTCAGCTTGAACGTGCCGTACTTGACCGCATAGATATCGTCCAGCGCATCGCCGGAACGGAAAATCGACTCGCCTCTCTTTACCCTGATCTTTCGATGTGCGATGTCCTCCACCAAGGCCGCCTCCCGGCTGTTCAAGCCACGCGAAAGGCAAAGGTGACCGTTCCGGCACGTGGTACAGCCGAGGTTGGGGGCGTTGTTGGACATGAGGCGTGCGGGGGCGGGAGGGGAAACAATAGTGTTATCGGCAGCCGCTCCCGGAACTTCATGTTGCCGCGTCAGATACCCGATACGCAGGTATCTGCGCGGCGCGTTGCTGTTCGCGTGTGACGGATCGTTTGCAGAAGCCACAGTTGTACAGGGGCCCGCCGGCGATACGCTCAATAATTGATCCACGTCAGTATTTTGGCCAGCGCGGCGGGTACGCTCGGGGAATTTCGATACTGGTCCAGCTTCGAACCCCGGGGGAAACGCAATGCTGAACGCACAAGTCGAAGAGACCGGCGCCGCTGCCGAACGGGAATTGGGCGCCGTGGTGGCAGCAACGCTACCGCGAAGTGCATTTGTCAGAACATTCCACACAAAAGCCGGCGGCTACGACGTCCAAGCGGAATGGACGACCCGTAGCCCTTACGGGCTGCAGGCAAATTGCACGCTTGCGCTCCATTTCACGGGCGCGGAGATATCCAGCTACGCAGGTTTCAGTGCCGCCAAGCGTGAAGAGGCATGCCGCCGAGTGGCCGACTGGTTGAGTATTCGGCTGGAAGTGCAGGCAGGGGAGGTTCTCTGGGACAGGGGGTTTGATATCGAGGCGGTGGCGCCTTCGGCCTTCTTCGTTGAAGAGGCCGGTCGCACTAAAACCCTGCAGTAGATCTTTGCCCGCGATACCACTGCTGAAATTGGCGGCCCTGCAGACAAAAGAGGGTTGCCTATCTTGCGGGATGGCGCACTGATCGACCAACCTCAACCACAAAGAGCCGGCACCCTAGGCGCCGGCCTTTACCATCGGTTCAATTCCTCGGCACTACGCCTCGGCACTACGCTCACAGCCTAGTGCCCCTGCCCATACCCCTCCAGGCTGAGCAGCAATCCCTTCAACGCATCCTTGAAGCTATGGCCGGCCTTCATTAGTTCCGCCAGGCTCTTCACACACTCGGCGCGCTTGGCACCGGGCGGGTGGTCGCCAGACCAGCCGGCGTTGAAGATGCCGGTCGCAACGCCGTTGTTGGCAACGTTGCAGATATCGTCCCAGCTCACCCCGGCTTGCTTCAGCAGGTATGCGGCGCCCAGGTCCGCAATGATCTCCGTACGCGGGCCGTCCAGCGGTCGCTTGTGGTCGTAGCCCAGGTCTGCCGCCAGCTTTTCGCTGAAGGCGTGGCCCAGTTCGTGGGCAAGGGCGAATTTGATGGCGTTGTCGCCAAGCTGGAGCAAGCGGCTGTTCACGTCGATGACGACGTCGGTCACGTTGTTGTGTTCGTGGGTGCCCAGCGTGGAGTTGGGCACAGCGTTGCCGATGCCGTTGTCCAGCCTGACTGCCCCGGTGACGGGCAGCCCGCCGATAGCGGTGAATGCGCCGCCGTTGTAGAAGTCCCGCTTGATGATGGCAACCAGGTTGCCACCAATAACAGTCGCCTGTGCGATGTCCATGATCGATCTCTTCCTGACGTTGGTTTGGGAGTCGGTCGACAACGTCAATCTGAACGAAGCCATGCGCGCAAAATGCGAGATCGCGATCGCACGTGTGTCGTCATCCGTTGCCGTGAAGAGAAGGTAGGTCTGCGTGCCGCATGAAACCATGTGCCAATCGGCCCAGCCGTCGCTATATGCCGTCGACAAGGGCCGGTGGGTGGCATGTCCCGCAACAGGTGCTTGGCAGCGTTAAAGGCGTGATCACCTTGCTGCAAGAAGCGCGGGACCGTATGGAGGCGGACTGAAGATCACCGAAGCGGAAGAGTTCAAGACAAAAGCCGGCCATTGGCCGGCTTTTTTGCCCGTCGGTTTTGCGGCCGTTTGAGGACTCGCGCGTTAAGGTGCGCCGTGCCGATAAAGCATAACGTGGCCGATCGGGTCAACAACCATAACCTGTCCAAATGGCCACTTTATGCTTAACGGCACAACAACGTTGGTTGCTCCTCAACATCATCAGATGGTGGGGCGTACAGGATTTGAACCTGCCTGCCTGCGCCGGTAAACCGTCGCCGCTCGACCTATGAGCTACCGCCCCGCCTTCACTATATCGACCCATCCTGAGGAAACCCGAGTCGGGACATCCCCCTAGCCGGATCGGCCAGGGCGTCTTCATCGTGGGGGCATCCGGATGCTCTACCCCGGAATGATCCTGCGCTCGCGCAAGTCGTCGAAGATGCGCATGAACATCGCTTCCGTCTCTACGTATTCATGAAAGCCGAAGCGGCGAGCCTTGGAGCCGTCGCCGAACATGTCGTAATCCCACGAGAAGACGAAGTCGGCAAAGCGCCACGAAGACACATCGCGGTAGGGCGTGTTTGCCAGGCCATGCCGGGCGATCATGCTCTGCCAGAGCGGCGCCTTGTCGGCCATGACGGTGTCGAGCGACAAGGGCAGCGGCAGGGCGACTTCCAGGTCAAAGTACCGCGCGATCCGGGGCCACATTTCGCTCCAGCGGAACAGGTCGCCGTTGTTGATGTTGAAGGCCTGGTTGGCGCAGCGCGGGTCGGTGGCGGCCCACACGGTGGCGCGGGCGAGCAGGCCGGCGTCGGTCATTTCCAGCAGGTGGCCGTACGCGCCGGGTTTGCCGGGAAACCGCAGCGGCAAGCCCAGCTCTTTCGAGATCGACGCATACATGGCAATGGCCACCGCCAGGTTCATCGGGTTGCCCAGCGCGAAGCCGCCCACCACCGACGGGCGGATGGCCGACCACGTCCACGCTTTGCCCGGCTGGCGCGCTTCCAGGAAGGTCTGCTGATCGAACATGAATTCAGGCGGCATGAAGTGCGCATCGGTTTCGCGCGCCGGCGTTTTGAATGGCCCAAGGTGACCGCCGTAGACCTTGTAGCCCTGCATCAGGCTAATGTGCGTCAGGTCGGGCGATGCGGCTTCGATGGCGTCGACCACGTTGGTCAGCATGGCGAGGTTGGGCGGCACCAGCTCGGCCCAGGTGGGACGGTCTTGGTATGCGGCGTAGAAGATATGGGTGACGTTGCCCAGCGCGCCGAGCTTGATGCGCGTGGCGGCCGCGTCGAGCAGGTCGACGGCGATGTGCCGGACGCGCTGTGTCGATTCACCGCCGCGACGCGACAGGCCCACGATGCGCCAGTCGTCCAATGTGGCGAGGTGTTCGATCAGGTTGCGGCCGATCACGCCCTGCGCGCCCACGACGAGCGCGACTTTGTCCTGTGTAGTCATATTGGTGTTGGATGGAGCCTCGAATCAGCAATGGCTACCAGTATGAGAACGCCAGGATCTGTGCGATAGACTGCCTGTCAGAACAATATCTATGAATTGAAATCACAATGGCGCGGCTCGATGTCAATCGTTTTGGCGAGATGGAAGTCTTCGTGCGGGTGGTGGAAGAAGGCGGTTTCTCGGCGGCGGCGCGGGCGTGCCGGATGACGCCGTCGGCGGTGAGCAAGCTGGTGGCACGGTTGGAAGGCCGGCTGGGCGCGCGGCTAGTGAACCGCTCCACGCGGCGCTTCCAGCTCACGCCGGAGGGCACGGCCTTCTATGAGCGCAGCGTGACGGTGCTGGCCGATCTGGACGAGGCCGAGCGTGAGGCTTCTGCCGGGGCGCAGCCTTCAGGGCGATTGCGCATCAACTCGAATGTGCCGGTCGGCACGCATTTGCTGCTGCCGATCGTGCCGGCGTTTCTGGCGTGTCACCCGGAAGTGTCGCTCGACATTGCGCTCACGGATCGTGTGGTCGATCTGCTGGAAGACCGCACCGATGTTGCACTGCGCAGCGGACCGCTGAAGAGTTCCCGGCTGGTGGCGCGCAAGCTGGGACAGACGCGCTTGATGGTGGTGGCCTCGCCGGCCTATCTGGCGCGCGCCGGCACGCCGCGCACGCCGGCTGATTTGGAGGGCCACAACTGCCTGACGTTCAGCTACGTGCGCGCCGCAAACGCCTGGCCTTTTATCAAGCGCGGTCGCCGCACCGAATTCACCCCGCACGGCAACGCCCAGATCAGCGATGGCGAAGCGTTGCGCGCCGTGGCGGTCGCGGGCCTGGGTTTGGCGCGCTTGGCGGAGTTTCAGGTGCGTGCCGATCTGGAGGCCGGCCGCCTCGTCCCCGTGCTGGAGGATTACAACCCCGGCGAGACCGAAGACATCCATGCCGTCTACGTTGGGCAGGGCGCGCATCTGCCCGCGCGTGTTCGGGCGTTTCTGGATTTCCTCGTCGCGCACGTAAAGGTTGCCTAGGCTTTTGTTTCCCCACGCTGGAAGGGCGCGGCGTTCACATTCGCAAAACGCCTTCAAGTTGCCAAAGGCCGTGCCGTTTACCGCCACATAACGTGTGCTTGAACGGGGGAAGACAATGTCGCAGCACGAAGTCGATGAACGGACCAATCTGACGAACAACAACCGCTTTGAGCTGTTGCTGTTCCGCCTGGGCGAATCTGCGCGTTCCAATCAGCGCGAAATGTTCGGCATTAACGTCTTCAAGGTGCGCGAGATCATGGTCATGCCGCCTGTGACGCATGTGGCGGATGCCGGCGCCCATATCCTGGGTGCGGTCAATGTGCGCGGCCAGATCATTCCCGTGATCGACCTTGCCAGCGTGATCGGCACCAAGAACGGCAATGCCAACATCCTCCTGATTACCGAATACGCGCGCTCGACCCAAGGCTTTGCGGTGGAGGAAGTGGACGAGATCGTGCGCCTGGAGTGGAGCCAGATCTTCCCGGCCGAGGCGAGCGTGGGCAGCAGCAATATCACGAGCCTGGCGCGCCTGGATGGCAATGCAGACAACTCGCGCCTGGCGCAGGTGATCGACGTCGAGCAGATCCTGGTGGATGTGTTCCCGACCCGCCGCACCGATCTGGCGCCGGACAATGACGAGCGGCCGATCAAGCTGCCGCCGGGCGCAAAGCTGCTTGTGGCGGATGACTCGGGCCTCGCGCGATCGCTGATCGCAAACGGTCTGGAGGCGATGGGCACCCCATACGTGATGACCAAGAGCGGCCAGGAAGCGTGGGATACGCTGCAGAACATCGCGCGCGATGCCGCCCGCGAAGGCAAGACCGTGCGTGACAAGATCGCGCTGGTGCTGACCGATCTGGAAATGCCCGAGATGGACGGCTTCACGCTCACGCGCAAGATCAAGACCGAGCCGGCGTTCCAGTCGATTCCGGTGGTGATCCACTCGTCGCTGTCGGGCTCGGCCAATGAAGACCACGTGCGCCGCGTTGGCGCCAATGGCTACGTCGCCAAGTTCGAAGCCAACGAACTCGCGCAGGCCATCGCTTCTGCGCTGGGTTAAGCGCGGCGCCAGCATCGAAACCCGCGCGGCGTGCAATGCGCCGCCGGGCGCTGTCTCTGGATTACTTGCGGCTCTGGTGGTCCCCGCCGAGCGGGTCGACGACGATCATGGTGCGATCGAGCACGCCGTTGTCGTCGAAGAGGGCGTTGAAGTGCGCCTGCTGATACCCGAGCACGTACATCCGATATGACCACGCCTCCCGCTTCATCAGCGGGTAGTACTGCGTCGGCTCCTTTGGTGTGCCGAAGCGCTCGAGCACATCGCGTTTGGTCCACACACCAGGGCGCGCCTCGTAGATTTCCTTTTCCGTCAGCATCTGCCGATAGTTGGTCAGCTTGCCGCTTGCATCAAAGTCGGCGGCATAGACTTCGTGGCCCATCGGCTGCTTCGAATAGATCCAGCGGTGCGTGCCGTTTGCCAGTTGATACGTCTCGGTGGGCGCGCCGAAGGTCTCGCGCACGGCCTTTTCGGGCTGGCCGATCATCTTTTGCCCCGTCTGGATCGGCGTGAGCGACGCGCATGCGCTCAACACGAGCGCGGCGGCGCTGATCCATGTGCCAAGTCGCATCTGCATGGTGGTTCTCCGGTGGGTGGCTTTTGCCTTGATGGTAAACACTTCGAGCGCAAGCCATATTCCATTGACGCACCGGTTCAGTCGTCTCTACAGGCCGTTCTCCACCATTTCCACCACGCGCAAGGCAATGGCGCCGGTTTGCTCCGGCGGGCGCCCGCGCAGCGGCCCATCGATGATGAGCAACGCCAGCCCGTGCACCGCCGACCATGCGAGGTATTCGGCACCCGGGCGACGTTCGGGCGGCAACACGCCGGCAGCGGTCATGCGGTCCAGCGCCAGGCCCAATAACTGGAACGGGTTCAGGCCGCTATTGCCGGCTTTGGCCGGGTCCGCATCGTTTTCCACTTCGTCGGGCACAGCAAAGGCCGTACGGAAGAGGCCGGTCTCCATCTGCGCAAACCGCAGATAACCCACGCCGATGGCGCGCAGCGACGCACGTGCGCGCACATCCTCGGGCCACGTCGGGTCGATGGCGTCCAACTCGGCCTCCATGGCGCGCGCCAACGCGGCCAACGCCTCTGCCCGCACAGCTTGCAGCAAGTCCTGTCGCCCCGCGAAGTGCCGGTAGGCGGCGTTCGGCACCACGCCAGCGCGGCGCGTAGCTTCGCGCAGCACGATGGCGTCGGGCCCGCCGGCGCGCGCCAGTTCAATGCCGGCGTCGAGCAGCGCACGTCGCAAGTCGCCATGGCGATACGTGCTCCGCACGGGCGGTCGGGGTGGTTCCTGGGTCATGCAATGCGTCTCCGCAAGTTCTATGTGGACACCGTCCATTATGTCTGCTATCGTTTGTGGACAGTGTTCACAATTGAACCCTAGGCGCTGCTTCGCAAATTTCCAAGCGTTTATTGCGACAGACCTTTCGGAGACCGACATGACCCTAGCCACAGCCGCAGCGGACGATGCAGCGGAACTCCGCACGTTGACCAACGCATGGGCCGCCGCCGTCCGCGCCAAGGATGTCGACGCCGTCATGCGGCATTACGCGCCCGATGTTGTCGTGTTCGACGTGATGCCGCCGCTGTTCGTCAAAGGTGTCGATGCATACCGCCGCAACTGGCAAAGCTGGTTCGACGCGCTGGAAGGTCAGGCCGATTTCCAGTTCACCGAATTGCACCTTGAGGTGAGTGGCGATCTGGCCTATTGCTTCAGCGTGAATCGGTTGCGCGCGCGCTACCGCGACGGCGCAAAGCACGATGCACAGACGCGCGCCACCGTGTGTTTTCGCAAGCGCGATGGCCGTTGGCAAGTCGTACACGAGCATGCCTCGGTGCCGATGCCGGTGCCCGAACCTGCGTGCAGCTGATCGAATTTTTTCCCCGACCGCGTGGCGCAACGCGCGGCTTTGCAGTCCCCCAAGTCCACCCCAAGGAGTTGTGATGCTAGTTCAACCGTATCTGTTCTTCGAAGGTCGTTGTGAAGAAGCGCTGGAGTTCTACAAGAAAACGCTCAGCGCCAAGGTCGATGTCGTGATGCGCTACAAGGATGCGCCCAAGGATGCGCAGCCCACGGCCGAGCAATGCGGCGGCGTGGCGCCTCCGCTCGACAAGGTCATGCATGCTGCATTCCGCGTCGGAGAAACGCAGATTCTGGCGTCCGACGGTATGGCCGCCGGCAAGACGGATTTCAAGGGTTTCGGGTTGTCCGTGAACGTGGCTGACAACGCCACTGCGGAGCGCACCTTCAAGGCACTCGGCGAAGGTGGCCAAGTCACGATGCCGATGTCCGAAACGTTTTTCGCCAACGCATTCGGCATGGTGACCGATCGCTTTGGCATCACGTGGATGGTCATCGCCCCCAAGCCGATGTAACTGCACGGCGTGTGCGGACGGCCGCCGCCCGGTGGCCGTTCTACGCAAAATCGTAGGCGGTCTGTCTTGGCTCACGGCGGCGGTCCGGTGCTAGACTGCGCGATCACCGGGGTTTTACCAATATCAACGAAACCACCCCCTTGGTGACGACCGGCTGTTCTGGCCGCGACCCTTTGCATGGCCCGTGCAAATGTGTCCTTTTCACCTGCTGCCCTCATCCGTCGGAGCGCTCTTCATGCTGAAGATCATTGCGATTGCATCGTTGTCGCGATGACCGCTGTGCCGGGCACATTTTCAAGCTGACGGGCCTTTTTCTGTACGGATGCGATAACCGGCAAGGACGTTGAAGCCGGTCTCGCCAACCCCAAATCGGCTGCGCAATCCTGAGCGACATTCAGGCACGGCGGCCAAGCATAGGAGTGATTCCATGACGCATGGCATCGACGAACGCAAGCGTTGGCTTGCCCTCATCGTGCTCTGCCTGGGCGTGCTGATGATCGTGCTCGATACGACCATCGTGAACGTTGCGCTGCCGTCCATCCAGGCAGACCTGGGCTTTACAGAAACCTCGCTCGTGTGGGTCGTCAACGCCTACATGCTGACCTTCGGCGGGTGCCTGTTGCTGGGCGGCCGGCTGGGTGATCTGTTCGGGCATCGCAAGCTGTTCCTGCTGGGGCTGACGCTGTTCACGCTGGCATCGGCCGCATGCGGGCTGGCGAATTCGCAAGGGCTGCTGATTACGGCGCGCGCCGTGCAGGGGCTGGGCGGCGCGGTGGTGTCGGCGGTGTCGCTGTCGCTGATCATGAATCTGTTCACCTCGCCGGCGGACCGCGCCAAGGCAATGGGCATCTACGGCTTTGTCTGTGCGGGCGGCGGCAGCATCGGGGTGTTGCTCGGTGGCCTCCTGACGAGCACGCTGAGCTGGCACTGGATCTTCCTGGTCAACCTGCCGATTGGCGTGGCGGTGTACGCCGCCTGCGTGGCGTTGCTGCCGGTGGGCAAGCCGTTGGCCGATCGCACAAAACTCGACGTGGCAGGCGCGATCGCCGTCACCGCATCGCTGATGCTCGCGGTGTACGCCGTCGTGCACGGCAACGAAGCCGGTTGGACATCGACGCAGACGCTCACGCAGCTGGGCATTGCCATTGCGTTGATGATCGCGTTCCTGGTCATTGAATCGCGTGTGTCGCATCCCCTGATGCCGCTGCGTATGTTCGCGCTGCGCAACGTCGCCACAGCAAACGTGGTCGGCGTGCTGTGGGCGGCGGCGATGTTTGCGTGGTTCTTCATCTCGGCGCTGTACATGCAGCGCGTGCTCGACTACAGCGCGATGCAGGTGGGGCTGGCCTTCCTGCCCGCCAACATCATCATGGCGGTGTTCTCGCTGGGCCTGTCGGCCAAGCTCGTGATGCGCTTCGGCATTCGCGCGCCGCTCTCGGTGGGTTTGCTGGTGGCAGGCATTGGGCTGGTGCTGTTTGCGCGCGCGCCCGCGGGCGGCAGCTTTGTGCTCGACGTGCTGCCCGGCATGCTGTTGCTCGGCTTGGGCGCCGGTGTGGCGTTCAACCCGGTGCTGCTGGCCGCCATGAGCGATGTGGCGCCCGATGAATCCGGCCTGGCGTCTGGCGTGGTCAACACGTCGTTCATGATGGGCGGCGCGTTGGGCCTGGCCATCCTGGCAAGTCTGGCTGCCGCGCGCACCGAAGGTCTGGCTGCGGCAGGGGCCGATGCCACGACGGCACTCAATGGCGGGTATCACCTCGCGTTCCTGCTGGGGGCAGTTGCCGCCGTGCTGGGTTCGGTGCTGGCGGGCGTGTTTGTGCGCACGCGCACGCAAGGCGCCGGGCAGGGCGAAGCCTCGTCGGCAGCGCCAATCTGAGTCACAGAAAAGGAACCTGAGGAGCAGGGCGCACCGCATGTCTCACACGAGGCATGCGGTGAAAACCGTTATTGACCGACCGGTCGGACGGTTTATAATCGATCCATCCAAAACACGGTGCGCATGACGTGCCGTGCACATGCCGCGCCAGCGGCCGGAGGATCGCATGTACACCCAAAGCCTCGACCAGCCCGGCGGTCTGCTCACGGAGCAGGAACTGGCCGCCGCCTCTCAAGGCGAAGCCGATTTGCAGGCGCGCTTCGATGCACGCATCGGGGCCGACCACAAGATCGAGCCGCAGGACTGGATGCCGGCGCCGTACCGCAAGACGCTGCTGCGGCAGATTTCGCAGCACGCGCACTCCGAGGTGGTCGGCATGCTGCCCGAGGGCAATTGGATCAGCCGGGCGCCGTCGCTCAAGCGCAAGGCCATCCTCCTGGCCAAGGTGCAGGACGAAGCGGGCCACGGCCTCTATCTCTATTCCGCCGCTGAAACGCTCGGCAGCTCGCGCGACGAGATGATCGACGCGCTGCACGAAGGCCGGGCGAAGTATTCGTCGATCTTCAATTACCCGACGCTCTCCTGGGCAGACGTGGGCGTGATCGGCTGGCTGGTCGATGGCGCGGCCATCATGAACCAGGTGCCGCTGTGCCGTTGCTCTTACGGCCCGTATGCGCGCGCCATGATCCGCATCTGCAAGGAAGAGTCGTTCCACCAGCGTCAGGGCTATGAATCGTTGCTGACGATGATGGGCGGCACGCAGGCGCAGCGCGACATGGTGCAGGAAGCCGTCAACCGCTGGTGGTTTCCGGTGCTGATGATGTTCGGGCCGCCCGACACCGCATCGCCCAACAGCGCGCAGACCATGGCCTGGGGAATCAAGCGTATCTCGAACGACGATCTGCGGCAGCGTTTTGTCGACGCCACCGTCGAGCAGGCGCGCGTGCTTGGCGTGACGCTGCCCGACCCCGGCCTCACGTGGAACGAAGCGCGCGGCCATTACGATTTCTCGCCGCTCGATTGGTCCGAATTCAAGCGCGTGCTCGATGGTCACGGCCCGTGCAACCGCGAGCGCCTTGCCACCCGCAAACGCGCACACGAAGAAGGCGAGTGGGTGCGTGAAGCCGCGCTCGCCTACGCACGCAAGCAGGCCGAACGCGCTGCCGCCAATCAACAAGCTGCCTGAACCGGAAGGAACCCACCATGCATCAACACGAATGGCCGCTGTGGGAAGTGTTCATCCGCAGCAAGCAGGGCCTGGAGCACAAGCATTGCGGCAGCCTGCACGCCGTGGACGCCAAGCAGGCGCTGCAGATGGCGCGCGATGTCTACACGCGGCGGCAGGAAGGCGCCTCCATCTGGGTGGTGCCGTCGGCCGCCATCACCGCGAGCGAACCTGACGACAAGCCGATGCTCTTCGACCCGATGGCCGACAAGATCTATCGCCACCCGACGTTCTATCGGCTGCCCGATGAAGTCAACCACATGTGAGCCGCGGTGATGACTTCCGACGCGCATCTGCAATACATCCTTCGCCTGGCCGACAACGCGCTCATTCTCGGCCAGCGCAACGCGGAGTGGACGGGCCACGGCCCCGTGCTGGAAGAAGACATCGCGCTGTCCAATCTCAGTCTTGATCTGATCGGCCAGGCGCGATTGCTCTACACGCACGCGGGGCAGATCGAAGGCGCGCTCACCGGCACACCGCGCACGGAAGACGACTACGCCTATTGGCGCGCCGAGCCGGCTTTCCGCAACTACACGCTGCTCGAGCTGCCCCATGCCGGGCCGCTGGTCGCGACATCGGCGACGACGCGCGACTACGCCGTCACCATCGTCCGCTACTTCCTGTACGCCGCGTTGATGGTGCCGCTGTGGGAAGCGTTGACGCGTTCGACCGACACCGAGCTGGCCGCCATTGCCGCCAAATCCGTGAAGGAGATGCGTTACCACCTCGCCCATACCCGCGACTGGCTCGTGCGCTTCGGTGATGGCACCGAGGAATCGCATGCACGTGCGCAGGCCGCGCTCGATTGGCTGATGCCGTACACGAACGAATTTTTTGCCGCGGACGACGTTGAAACGGCTGCGGCCGAAGCCGGCATCGGCGTGCGTCCGGCAGACCTGCGCGACGCATGGGAGGCGACGGTGCGTGACGCGCTGGACGAGGCCACGCTGCGCTGGCCCGAGCCCGGTCCCTATGTCAGCACCGGCAAGCACGGCGTGCATTCCGAGCATATGGGCTACCTGCTGGCCGAGATGCAGGGATTGGCGCGCCAGTTCCCGGGGGCATCGTGGTAAGCGAGCGATTGCAGCGCGCGCGCATCGCGCTGGAGGCCGTCACCGACCCGGAGATCCCCGTGGTGACGATTGCCGAACTGGGCATCCTGCGCGATCTCCAGCTCGACGAGGCCGGCACACTGGTCGCGACGATCACGCCCACGTATTCCGGCTGCCCCGCCATTGAGCAGATTTCCGATGACGTGAGCCGGGCGTTGCAGGCGGCGGACGTGGGTGCGTATCGCGTGCGTTCGGTGTTGTCGCCGGCATGGACGACGGATTGGATTACCGCTGAAGGGCGCCGCAAGCTGCGCGACTTTGGCATTGCCCCGCCGGCGCACGTGGCAGAAGAAGGTGGCGCTCGCCCGATTCGTCTTACACGTCCCGCGCAGGCTGAGCACATCGCCTGCCCGCAATGCGGGTCGCACGATACGGCGCTCATTTCAGCTTTCGGCTCCACTGCCTGCAAAGCGCTGTACCGCTGCCGCGCGTGCCGCGAGCCGTTCGACTACTTCAAGCCTTACTGAGCCCACCGGGCACGACCGCCATGACCCCGCAATTCCACCCCTTGCGTGTTGCCGAAGTGCGCGGCGAGACGGCCGATACGATTTCCGTGCGCTTCGACGTGCCGAATGACCTGCGCGATGCGTACCGCTTTACGCAGGGCCAGTTCCTGACGCTGCGCGTGCCGCCGGGCCAATTTCCCGGACATGAAGAACTGCGGCGTTCGTATTCCATCTGCTGCGCCGTGCAGGACTACGACGCGCACGGCGAGTTGCGTGTCGCGGTCAAGCGTGTCGATGCGGGGATCTTCTCCAACCATCTGCACGACCGCATTCGCGTGGGCCAGACGCTCGATGTGCTGCCGCCGGATGGCCGCTTCTTCGTGCCGCTCGCCGCCGAAAGCGCACGCCACTACGTCGCCTTTGCGGCCGGCAGCGGCATCACGCCCATCCTGTCGCTCATCAAGACGACGCTGGCGGCAGAACCTCACAGCCGCTTCACACTGGTCTACGGCAATCGCAGCGTCGACAGCATCATCTTTGGGGAGGCCCTCGAAGACCTGAAGGACCGCTATCTCGATCGCTTCGCGCTGTATCACGTGCTGTCGCGCCAGGCGCAGGAGATTGCGCTGTTCAACGGCCGGCTCGACGGCGCGAAGGTGCATGCGTTTCTGGATGCGCTGATTCCGCCGGACGATATCGATGCCGCTTTCATCTGCGGCCCGTCGACGATGATCGATGCCGTGGAAGCCGCGCTGCTTGAGCGCGGTGTGCCGCGCGAGCGCGTGCATGCCGAACGCTTTGGCATACCGGTGGGTGATGCGACGGCAGCGGCCAAACCACGCAAGCATGCCGCCGTCGCGGGCGATGTGGCGCTGACCGTTGTGCTCGACGGCAAATCGCACGAGGTGCCGATGGCGGGCGACGCCAAGGTGCTGGACAGTGCGCTGAGTGCGGGGCTGGATCTACCCTATGCGTGCAAGGGCGGCGTGTGCTGCACGTGCCGCGCCAAGGTGCTGGAAGGCCGTGTGGAGATGGAGAAGAACTTCACGCTGGAAGACTGGGAGATCCAGCAGGGGTTTGTGCTGACCTGCCAGGCGCGGCCGCTCACGCAGCGCGTGGTGGTCAGCTACGACGAGCGTTGAGCGTCAGCCCTTTTTCCGTCCGGGCCGCCCAGCCCGCCGAGCCCGTTCTCCAGCATGTCGATCACCATTTCCGCATAGCCTTCATACGACAGCGGTCCGTCGGGTTTGAGCCACGTGAAGGTCCAGTTCATCATGCCGAACAGCATCATGGTGATGGGCGTGCGATTGGCCTCGTCCACCTTGCCCGGGTAAGCCGCCCCCAGCTGTCGGCCCACCGCGGCCACCACGTCGCGTTCACGCGCGAGCACGATGTCACGCTGCTCCGGCGCCAGGTATTTCACATCATTGAGCAAGGCCACATGCCGCGTGCGCGATGTGGCGTATTCGGCCAGGAACGTACGGATCAGCAGATGCAGCGTGGCGCGTGCCGAGAGCTTGGCGTGGCGCGCGTCGCTCTCGGCGCGTTCAACCAGATCGGCCAGCCGGCGCGTGTAGCGGTCGAGCAGGTCGAACAGGATGGCTTCCTTGCCTTCGTAGTAGTGATACAGCCGCGATTTGGAGCCGCCGCACGCAGCGGCAAGCTGGTTCATCGACACGCTCGGGTAGCTGTCGGCCGCAAAGGCTTCGGCGGCGGTGTCGAGCACGCTTTCGCGGCGCAACTCGAATTCGTCTTCGTTCTTGACGCGGGACATGGCGGGCGGCACATCGGTTGGATGGCCGCCATGTTAACCGGCTGCGTCGCGGTGTGTCGATGCTGCGTCGAGGCGTCAGACGGTTTCGTGCACGCCCAGGAAATCCAGCACGGCTTCGACAAACGCGTCCGGCAGCTCCACGTTGGCGAGATGCACGGTATCGAGGAGGCGCAATTGCGCGCCGGGAATGGCAGCCGCAATCTCCTCGCCATGGCGGGCAGACGTCACGGTGTCGTGCTGGCCGGCAATGACGAGCGTGGGCTGCGTGATCAGCTTGATCGTGCGGCGCAGGTCGGCATCGCGCACGGCTGCCCAGCCACCGATGATGCCCTCGCGCGGCGTTGCCAGCAGCGTGCGGCGGAACGGCGCAACGGCCGGGTCATTGGCCTCCAGCATGCGCGCCGGAAACCAGTTGCGCAGGAACGTTTCCGTTGTTGCCTGCATGTCGGGCGCTTGCTGAAGCTCGGCGATGGCCTGATCGAAATACTGCGTCGGGCCGATGTGCGCGGCCGTATTGGAGAGGATCAACCGGTCGATGCGTTCCGGCACATGGATCGCCAGCCACTGCGCCACGATGCCGCCGAGCGACAGCCCCAGCATATGCACGCGCTGGATGCCCAGCGCATCGAGCAGTTCGACCACGTCACGACCGAGCCGATCGATCGAATAGGCGCCGGCTGGTGCATCCGAAGCGCCGTGGCCGCGCGCGTCGTAGCGCAGCACGTGAAAGTGTTCGGCCAGGCGCGGCACGGTCACGTCCCACATGTGCAGGTCGGTGCCGATGGAGTTGGACAGCAGCAGGACGGGCTTGCCGGCGGTGCCATCAAAGCGATAAGCGAGGCGCGTGCCGTCACCGGCGGTGATGAAGGAGAGGTCGTTGCGGGTGGTCATGTCGGGCTCCTGGGAAAGACGGTGGAAACGATTGGGTTGCCGTCATCCTAGAAGCCGACGCGGTTGGCGGATACTATGAAGTTTTGACGACCTTTGTAGGTTTTGCCGACAATGCAGAACTTCACGCTTCATGAGCTGCAGTGCTTCGATGCGGTGGTCACCGGTGGCAGTTTCCAGGCAGCAGCCGAGCGGTTGCATCGCTCGCATCCGTCTGTGTTTGCGGCGGTCGCCAAGCTGGAAGGACAGTTGGGTCTAAACCTGCTGGATCGCAGCGGTTATCGCGTGCGCTTGACGGAAGCGGGGCGATCGTTCCACCGCAAGGTGCAGTCGTTGCTGCGTGAGAGCGAGGAGTTGCGGACCCACGCAAAACAGCTCGCGATGGGCGAGGAGGCCGAGTTGCGCGTCGTGTTGGGCGACCTGTGTCCGCTGCAGCCCGTGCTGGCACTGCTGAGTCAATTCTTCGGCCAGTGTCCGCAAACACGGCTGCAATTGCAGTTCGAAGCCGTCACCGGGCCCTGGGAGCGCTTGCTGGAAGACGATGCGGACCTGATCGTCCACCGCGTGCCCAAAGGCGATGTGCGCATGGAGTGGATCGACTTGGGCAAGATCGCCATGGTGCCGGTGGTGGCGCCGGGGTTTTTGCCGTTCGCCATCACGTCGGCGATCACGCCGCAGCAGATGCAGCGCTTCATGCAGTGCGTCGTCAACGATTCCGCGCGGAACCCGCCCGAGCACTCCCATTTCGTCATCGACGGTGCGCCGCAGTGTGCCGTGCCCGATCAATTGATGAAGAAAGAGTTGATTCTCCACGGCATGGCGTGGGGGCATCTGCCGCGTTTCCTGATCGAGACGGAACTGCGCGAGGGGACGTTGCTGTCGATTGCAGGGCGCCATTTTCCCGGCATGGTGCAGGAGCTGGTTGTCGCGCGCAGACGCGATCAGCCGCATGGGCCAGTCGCCAACCGGCTGTGGGACTTCCTTGGCGATCACGCGCCGGTGCTCAAGCCGGCGTTGGGCCGTATGCCACGTCAGGCAGCCGCGGCCGTCCGAAAGCGCGTGTAGTTTGCAGACACGTCCATGCCTGGGCAGGCTCGCCATCTAGTCGAGTTGGCGGAGTGCCCGCCGCGCGGTTCCCGACTATAACCATTCATGCCCGACCCTTTCACGGGCAAAGGTGGTGAATGATGAGCGCACATGGCACCGATCAGGTTTTCTCGGGTTCCATTCCCGAGCTGTACGACACGCTGCTGGTCCCGCTGATTTTTGCGCCGTATGCGCAGGACATGGCCGTGCGGGCGGTGGCATGTCAGCCGCTGCGCGTGCTGGAGGTCGCCGCCGGTACCGGCGCGGTGACGCGTGCCTTGGCGGAAGCACTGCCGGCCACTACCGAGATTGTGGCGACCGACCTGAACCCCCCGATGCTAGAGCGTGCGGCTGCCGTGGGCACATGCCGGCCCGTCACGTGGCAGCCGGCGGATGCGCAGCAACTTCCGTTTGCCGACGGCAGTTTCGATTTGGTGATCTGCCAGTTTGGCGTGATGTTCTTTCCGGACCGGCCCAAGGCCTTTGCCGAAGCACGACGTGTGCTGACGGCGGGCGGCAAGCTGCTCTTCAGCGTGTGGGACCGGATCGAAGACAACGACTTTGCGAATGCGGTGACGAAGGCGCTGGCGAAACGCTTTCCCGAAAACCCGCCGATGTTTCTCGCGCGCACGCCGCATGGCCATTACGATCCGGCGCCGATTCAGGCCGACGCCCGCGCGGGCGGCTTCACCGCAGGGGTCACGTACGACGTTGTCACCGCACGCAGCCGGGCAGACACCGCGCGCATCGTCGCCACCGCCTATTGCCAAGGCACGCCGGTGCGCGCCGAGCTGGAGGCGATCGGTGGCAATGCACTGGCCGACGCCACCGACGTGTGTACCGATGCGTTGACCGCCCGGTTCGGCGCAGGGCCGGTCGAAGGCAGGATCCAGGCGGTGATGTTCAGCGTGACAGCCTGAAGCGGGCGATCAAGCGGCTTGCTTGGTCGCGCTCATGTAGTTGTGGTTGTAGTTGAGCACCCGGCCCGTGGCCAGGTCATAGCCGACGCGCCCCGTCAGGGTTTCCAGCGCTCGGCCATACAGGTGGAAATGGCGGGTGGGTGCGTTGCCCAGCACGTGGATGCTGTGGATGTCGTCGTCGAGGAACGTGATGGGCGTGCCGGGCTGTACCACGACTTCGCGCGACAGGGCCAGTGTGGCGCGCTCGGGGTCGCGGCCGTCGTCGGTGCGTGTGTAGACGCGGTTCAACTCTTCGCCTTCGAGCGCCACGATGACGGCCCACGTGGTGTGGTTGTGCGGCGGCGTGGTCTTGCCCGGGTTGATGGAGTTCAGGTACAGCGCGAAGGTCTGGTCGGGCTCCACGTGCAGCAGGTAACGGCTGGAGGCATCGGCATCGCCCGCAGCGGGCGGCGGGAAAGCGTCGAGCGGGAACAGCGCTTCCTGCGCGGCAAGTTCATGCAGGCGATCGGCAATGCGCGCAAGCGATGCCTGCGTAATGCCATCTTGCGCGGCAATGGCGCGGATGGCGACGAGGGTCTGGCGGACGGCGTGGTCGCGTTGCTGGGCGAGGCTCATGGCAGCTCAAAGCGGATCGGTGAAGCACTCAGTGTAGGGCGCCGGCACCGCACGACCAACGCAGCATCCTGCATATGGTTAGACGCATCGGTTCGTTCTCGGGCGCGGGGTGGCGTGCCTAACATGGGCCTCTTCAGAAACACGCGAGGCCTGCATGACACGCTCTTCCATCGACGCTCATTCCAACGCGCCGGATGCCTCGGGTTCTCTTGCAACACGCCTCGTCCACGCAGGCAGCCCGCCGTTCGTGGAGGGCACTGCGCCGGTCAACGTGCCGGTGGAGCGCACCAGCACCGTCCGCCATGCCAGCACCGCCGCGCAGCATGACGTCCACGCGCGCCGCAAGGCCGGCGAGAACATCGCCAGCTACGGCCGCCACGGTTCACAAACGCATCGCGCGCTGGAGGATGCGCTGCTGGCCCTTGAAGGCGGCGTGCGCGCGTTCCTTGTGCCATCGGGCTTGTCGGCGATTTCGCTGACGTTCCTGGCGCTGTTGTCGCCCGGTGACCACGTAGTCGTGACGGACAGCGTGTATGCGCCCGTGCGCCGGCTCGACACCGGTCTGCTGCAACGCCTGGGCATTGAACTGACCTATGTGGACCCGCGCGACGGGCAGCTCGAAGCGGCCATCCGGCCGCACACGCGGCTCATCTATACGGAATCGCCGGGGTCGCTGCTCTATGAAATCTATGACTTGCGTGCCATCGTCCGAATAGCGCAACGGCACGGCATCGCGCTGGCCACAGACAACACCTGGGCGTCTGGCATTCTCTTCCGGCCGCTCGATGCAGGGGCAGACATTTCAATCCTGGCCGCCACCAAGTACGTGGCCGGGCATTCCGATGTGATGCTGGGCGCCGTCATTGCCCGCACCGATGCCGTGGCCGCGCGTATTGCCGCCGCACATGATGTGCTCGGCCTCACGATCGGCGCCGATGATGCTTATCTGGCGCTGCGCGGCGTGCGCACGTTGCCGGTGCGCATGGCCCAGCACCAGCGCAATGCCACGCGCGTGGCGCAGTGGCTGCAGGCGCAGCCGGGTGTGGGGCGGGTGTTTTATCCGGCATTGCCGGGTGACCCGGGTTACGTGCTGTGGCAGCGGGATTTCTCGGGCGCCAACGGGCTCGTTTCATTCGTGCTGGAAGGCGCGGATCAGCACGCCGCAGAACGGGTCGCCGATGCGTTGCGGTTGTTTGCGATTGGCGCCTCGTGGGGCGGGTACGAAAGCCTCGTCACCGTGGTTGCGCCCGAAAGGCTGACGGACCACGCGCAATGGGATCAAGCCGGTGCCGTGCTGCGTCTGCATGTCGGCCTGGAAGATGCAGATGACCTCATTGCCGATCTGGAGCAGGCGCTGCAGCACGCGCCCGTGGTCGCGCTGCACGCGATTGGCGGTTGAAGGTCACAGGTCAAACATCAGACGGCAAACGTCGCGCCGGCGAAGGCAGCGTGCCATGGTGCATGCACGGTCAGCCGCGCACCTGCATGACCCGATAGCGCGCGCGATAGGAATGCACGCGTGCGGTCGCTCGTCGGGGAGGAGAAAACCTGTTCTGCCGAGCCACGTTCCACCACGACACCGTGTTCCGTGAACACCACCTCGTCGCTGATCGCCCGCGCGAAGGCCATTTCGTGCGTGACCAGCACGCAGGTCAAGCCATCGTCGACCAATTCGCCGATGACGTTGAGCACTTCGCCCACCGTTTCCGGATCGAGCGCGGACGTCACTTCATCGAACAGGATCAGTTCCGGTTTCATGGCCAGCGCACGCGCAATGGCCACGCGCTGTTGCTGCCCGCCGGACAGCTGCCCCGGGTATGCGCGCGCCTTGTCTGCTAGGCCCACTTTCTTGAGCAGCGCATGCGCGGTGGCTTCAGCCTCCGAACGCGCTTTGCCGAGCACGCGCACGGGTGCGGCGACCAGGTTGTCGAGCACGCTCAGGTGCGGAAACAGGTTGTATTGCTGGAACACAAAGCCGATGCGCTTGCGCAGGGCAATGGTGTCTTCTTCGGTGTTGAGCTGGTCGACGCGGATGCCGTCCACGGTGATGCTGCCGCGTTGCGGCCGAAGCAAGCCGCTGATGCAGCGCAGCAGCGTCGACTTGCCCGAGCCCGACGGCCCGATGATCGACACGGCCTGGCCACGCTGCACGTCGAGGTCGATGCCCGACAGCACCGGCGTGATGCCGAAACTCAGATGCACGTCGCGGAGTGAGACAAGCGGTGGGGCAACCGGCGTAGATGCATCGAGAGGAAGAAGATCAGGCAGCGACATGCGCGCGCTCCATGCGCCGGGTCAGGCGCGAAATCGGGTAGCAGTAAACGAAGAACAGGGCGAGCACGGTGAAGTAGGTCAGCACCGTAAACGGCGTGCGATTGACCGTGTTGCTGGCGATCTGGGCGGTGTCGAGCAGATCGTGCACGCCCACCAGCGACGCCAGTGCCGTGCCCATGGTGATGACGGCGTACAGGTTCATCCACGAAGGCAGCATGCGCCGCACGCACTGCGGCAGCACGATGCGCCAGAGGATGTCGCGCCGCGTAAACGCCAGCGACGCTGCGGCTTCCCACTGCGTATGCGGGATCGACTGCACCGCGCCACGGAAGATTTCCGCCACGTGCGCACTTGCCGGCAATGCCAGCGCGAACGTCACCTTGAGCCAATCCGGAAACGGGATCACGTGGCCGTGTACGACAATTTCGAAGGGCACCGCGTACGCAATGCCGTAAACCAGTACAAGCCAGGGCGCATTGCGAAACGCAACGACATAGCCGCCGGCGAGCTGCCTTAGCCCGCGCACCGACGACAAATGCAGTGCGCCGATCGCCAGCCCCACCAAGGTGCCGAGCCCGACGGCCAGCAAGCTGATGCCGACGTTGATGCCCAGCCCCGCAGCAAAGCTGGCGACCAATGGGAAAGCGTGGCGAGAAGGGTGTCAGGCATGCGCGGCGCTCCCCAATGCGACGTGGCCAGCGGCGCCGTAACCGGGCATTTGCAGCCAGCGTTCGATCCATACGCCCAGCGCATGCACGGCATAGGTCACCACGCCGTAGAACACCAGCAACAGCACCATGCATTCGAGCACGTTGTCGCGCTGTGTCCAGATCATCAGCGCGCTATACGTGAGGTCGCCCACGGCAATGGCCGATGCCAGCGACGATGCCTTTACTAGCTCGACGGTGTTGTTCATCAGGGAGGGCCATGCCGCGCGAAGTGCGAGCGGCAGTTGCACGCGCCACAGGCGCTCGCGTGCGCTGAAGCCGAGCGAGGTTGCGGCTTCCAGCATGGGGGCGGCACGGCTTCAATGCCGGCACGCAGGGCTTCCGCATGAAACGCCGCCTTGTGTAGCGAGAGCAACGTCACCGCCCAGAAGAACGGCGTGAGCGGATTGGTCAACTGCCACTGCGCCAGCGTTTGCGTGATGAGCGTGTTGACGACGAGAAACGCGCAGCACAACTGCACGAGCGTGGGCGTGTTGCGCGTCAGTTCGATGAAGCCCTGCGCCAGCCATCGCACGCGCTTATGCGGCGATACCAGCAGCCGCGCGAGCCCAACACCAAAGACGAGGCTCAGCACCACGGTGCTCAGCATCACCAGCAGCGAAACTTTCGCGCCTTGCAGCAGCGCATTGCGCTCGTACGCCTCGGCCAGAAAGCCGTAGTCGAGGCCGGTGTGGCGGACCAGCGCAATCGCCCGTGCGAGCAGATCGTCAGTCAACTGCAGCCTCTCGATCAGCCGCGCGTGGCCTTCAGCTTGTCATGCCATTCGACCAGCGCGGGCGACGGCGGCAGGATGCCGTTCTTCTTCTCCGTTTCGATCAGCCAGCCGGTGCGGTGCCAGCCCTGGACGATGCGGTCGAGGGCGGCCACAGTGTCGTTCTCGCCCTTGCGCGCCCAGATGACCGTGGGCGAAGGGATGAGGTCCGGGCCGACGATGCGGTAGTCCTTCCATTCGGGGTTGCTGCGGGGCAGCGGCTGCAGCAGCGTGGCGTCGTGCACGGCAGCAGCGCAGTTGTTGCCGCGCAGGGCCAGCAAGGACTCGGCCGGGCTCTTGAACCCCTTTGGCGTGGCACCAATGTCGGCGGCCAGCGGCTTGGCGTAGCTGCTGCCTTGCGAAAGGCAAACGTCCTTGCCTTTCAGGTCGCTCCACTGGTGCACCGGGCTGTCTTTCGGGACCAACGCCACGCCGCCCACGCGGTAGTACGGTGTCGGCACGTGGGCGAGCAGGTCCGCGCGCTCGGGGTTCAACTCCATCGCCGCAACCAGGACATCAACACGCCCCTGCTGCAGAAATTGCACGCGGTTGGAAGGTTGCACCTGCACCGTCTCCACTTCCACGCCAAGCCCGCGCCCGAGTGCCTGTGCGAGGTCGATGTTGAAGCCCGTACCGCGCTGTGTAACGGGGTCAATGGAGCCGAATGGCCCGCCCGACAGCACCACGCCCACGACAAGCTTCTTGCGCTGCTGGATTTTGTCGAGCGTGGCATCAGCATGTGCCGCTGTTGCACTGAACGCGGCGGCCGCTGCCAACGCGACGGAAGCGAAGACGGATCGGCGGAACGAGGAAGAAGGGGCGGACATGGCACGCGACAGATTGTTTCTGAAGCAGCCATTGTCCGAGACGCCCGTCGCGCAACGAACGAATAAAACCGGAAACGTTATGCGCCGCTCAGGACTTTTGCGGCCGCAGGCGCGTGCGCAAGGCCCGCCGACGGTTGCGCATCCAATCGATGGCGCGGCGGCCGAGGGCGATGGATGGCAGTTCGACATAGCGATGCAGTAGCACGGCCAGCGCCAGCGTGAGGGCGAGGTTGACGGCAAACAGCATCAACTGCGTGCCGAGCCACTCCGGCGCGAGCCTACCCACCACGCGATGCGTGGCTTCAATCACGCTCGGGTGCACGAGGTACAGCGCATACGACAACTCGCCCAGCCAGACGGCGACGCGCGGCACGCGAAGCTCGCCGCAGTGCTCCATGGCCACCATGCCGATCAACAACGCGCCGGCGGGCAGGCCCCGCGCGAGCAGATCGAATTTCGGGACCGGGCCGACGACCGACATCACGAACGTTGCCGCGCCAATCGCCATCAGGACACGCGCAACGGCCGGTGTCAGGCGATGCCGATGTGCCGCATACAGCCATGCCAGCCCGGCGCCCAACAGGAACTCCAGCACCAGCGGGTTGGCTGCCATGGCCTGCAATGGCGTGGCCCAGTCGTACAACGCTTCCGGGTTGCGCTGCACGACGCCGTTGTGCCAGAACGGCACGATGATCGTTGTCGTGAACAGCGCCAACGCCACCAGCCCAAGCGCGCGCCGTCCGAACAGCGCCAGCCCCACCGCGCACAACGCGTAGAAAAACACTTCGTAGTTGAGCGACCAGCCGACGTACAGCGCCGGATAGCCGAAGTACGGCGCATCCACATTGGCCTGCGGCAAAAACGCCAGCGAAGTGAGCAATACGCCCGACGAGACGGGATTGAGCCACGTGCAATGCAGCACCGACATCAGCCAGTAGGGCGGGGCCAGGCGGAACGCCCGCTTGACGAGAAATTCGTCGGCCGGTTCGGGCCCCTTGGGGCCGAGGATGGCCACCCACGCAATGATGAAGCCGCTGATGACGAAGAACACGTCCACACCGACATGCCCGCGCTTGATCACATGCGACGTCAGCCACGCAAGCGCAGGGACGTCGACATGGGCCAGGGCAAGTCCGGAATGGAACACCACGACATACAGCGCGGCGAAGCCCCGCAGCGCCTGGATGCTGAGTAGAGAAGACGAAGAACGGTTCACGCGGGACGGCTATCGATAACGCAGAGAGCAACCCACGCTGGAAAGCAAGCTACGTGCCCATCACGTCTTCGTGTGCCGGTGTTGCGGGCGTTGAGGCAAAAGGTGATGTGCGCGGCGCGCCCACCTCGCCCAGGCGAATCAGCCGGGCGCGCACCACGTTGCGGCTGACCCCGAGCACGCGCGCGGCGTCGCTTTGGCTGTAGTGGCAGTACCGGAATACCTCCCGGAACAGCGCGTCTTCCACCACCTGATAGACACTCCCGACGCTGTCGTTGCAGAGGTGCTGGATCGCCTGGCATAGCAGGGCAGCTTCGTCTGCACTGGAGGGGTCGGGCGGTTGCGCGGTCGGCGGGGCGGTGGAGGCGATTGGCGGCTCGGTCTCGGGCCGGGCCTGCGCCACCGCCTGCGCCGGGGAACTGGCAGGGCGGCTGGACAGCCGCAGGTCGGACGCGTCGATGGTGTTTCCATCGCAGAGCAGGAGCGTCCGATGAATGACGTTTTCAAGCTCGCGCACGTTGCCGTGCCAGGGGCTCTGCGTCAGCAGGCGTTCGGCCGCCGGTGTGAGGGTCGCGCGCGCGTGGCCGAGTCGCTTGCTGTAGGTGTTGATGAAGTAGCGTGCCAGCGGAACGATGTCGCCCGGACGCTCCTTCAGCGTGAGGACGTTGAGGTTGACGACATTCAGCCGGTAGTAGAGATCCTTGCGAAAGCGCTTCTCCTGGACCAGCGTTTCCAGGTCGACGGTCGTGGCCGCGACGATCCGGAGATCGACGGGAATGGGCGTGCGCCCGCCCAGACGCACGATTTCACGCTCCTGCAGCACGCGCAGCAGCTTGTTCTGCACAGGCAAGGGCAGGTCGTTGACCTCGTCGAGGAAGATCGTCCCGCCGTTCGCCTGCTCGAACCACCCCACCTGCGTGCCGAATGCGCCGGCGAACGCGCCGTTTTCGTGGCCGAAGAGTTCTGCATCGACGAGCGTGTCGGAGAACGCGCCGCAGCTCACCACCACGAAAGGACCACCCTGCCGCGCGCTGCGGTTGTGCAGGTAGCGGGCAATCAGCTCTTTGCCCGTGCCGGTTTCACCAGAGATCAGCACCGCCGCGTCGCTGGGCGCGACCTGTTCGACTTCATCGAGCAGGGCACGGGAGCGCGGGTCTTCGAAGATCCATTCTGGCGTGCTGGCCGCCGGCTCCTGGCCAGGCGGCGGAGGCCATACAGGGAACGTCGCCATGATTTTCCATTCAGCGCGTGGGATCAGGAATAGAAAGAAGGTTCGGGCAGCGTGCCGTTCAGCGCCCAGTCGCCCAACTCGTGCAGCTTGTAGTCGACAGGGTCGTGCAGCGTCTGCGTGCGCAGGTTGCGCCAGAAGCGGTCCAGCGCGAGCGCGCCGTGGGTGGCGCGTGCGCCGGTGGTCTCGAACATTCGGCTGGTCAGATCGAGCCCGACCCGCGTGGCTGCGACCTTGGCGGTGGCGATGGCAACACCCACGTGGCCGCGCGCGCGAGCCGTCAACGTGGGGCCTTGCACCCACGCTTCGTCAAACCGTGTGGCCGCTTGCCGCGCCAGCAGGCGCACGCTCTCCAGGCCGACAAAGAACTCACCGTAGTGGGCCAGCGTGTACGGGTCTTCGCTCGCCCGCTTTGCTGCAGAGCGGTGCCACGGTCGCGCCTCGTGCAGCGTGTAGTGCCGGGCCTGCTCGAACGCACCTTCTGCCAGACCCAGGAACAGATGCACGAACACCAGCTGCGCCAGCAACGGGCGCAACGACGAAAAAGGCGTGGTGAGCGGCCCCGGATCGCGGAGCAGTTCGTTTTCTTCCACACGGACCTTCTCGAACAGCGCGCTGCCGCTGTCGGTCTGGCGCTGCCCGAAGGCGTTCCAGTCGTGGTTGAGCGTGATGCCGGCGCGTGCAGTCGGCACCGCTGCAACCAGCAGCTTGCGACTGTGTTCATCGATGCCCGAGGCAATCAGCATTTGCGAATCCAAAGCGCCGGAGCAGAAGCTCTTCTTGCCGGAGAACTCGTACCAGCCGTCGAACCGGCGCACGACGGTGCGATCGTCCAGCGGGTTGAGTGCGTTACCCCAGAACCAGTGCTTGCGCGCGGTCTGCTCGTACCACGGCTCCCACTGGTCTGGCCGCGCAAACAGGCGCACGGTCGCCAAGAGCAGATGGTGGAAGCCGTAAACGTGGGCGATGGAGCTGTCCACCTGTGCCAACTCGCGCACGGTGTCCAACGTCTCGGCCCAACTGGCGCCGTGCCCGCCATAGCGCTTGGGAATCGCCAGGGAGAGCAGGCCGCTGCGCCGCAACGCGTCGCGTTCGGCCAAGGGCGTGCCGCCCGCGGCATCGCGCTCCACCGCCGTCCGGGCGAACTCGGCAGCCAGTGTTTTGGCGGATGGCGGCGCCGGCACTGCAAGGGTTTCGGTGTCAGGAAAGATTGCCGTTTCTGTTGTCATGAACACTCGGGAAAGACGAATGGACGCCACTCACGCCAAGGCTGGTGCTTGGTGCGCAACATCGCGGCCGAAATAGAAATGCTGGATGTCCTCACGCTGGCGCAACGCCTTAGCCGTGTCATTGAGCACGGTGACGCCTGCCTCCAGCACCGTGGCGCGATCGGCGTATTGCAGGGCCACCGTGGAGTTCTGTTCGGCCACCAGGATCGACAGCCCGTCTTCACGATTGAGCTGCCGCAGCCTCGCAAAGATGTCCTGCACGACCAGGGGCGCAAGGCCCATCGACGGCTCGTCCAGCACCAGCAGGCGCGGGCGTGACATCAGCGCGCGCCCAATGGCGGCCATCTGCTGCTCACCGCCCGACGTGAGGCCGGCGGCAACCCGGCGCCGTGCTTTCAGGCGCGGGAAGATCGCGTACACGCGTTCCAGGTCGGCGGCCGTCTCCGCCCGCGAAGCGCTGCGCCCGAGCGCACCGGTAACGAGGTTCGCCTCGATGGAGAGGTTCGGAAAGCAGCGCCGGCCCTCCAGCACCTGAACGAGCCCCAGGCGCACCAGCTGCGCAGGCGTGGTGCGAGCGACGTCATGCCCGTCGAAACGGATGGTGCCCGCAGTCACCTGTCCGCGTTCGGGCACCAGCAGGTTCGAGATCGCCTTGAGCGTGCTCGACTTGCCCGCACCGTTTGCGCCCAGCAGTGCGTGCACCTCACCGCGTTGCACGGTGAGGTTCACGTTGTGCAGGGCGACGATGGCATTCTGGTACGTCGCTTCGACACCGTTGACGTGCAGCAGCACAGCAGGATCGCGCATCGCCATCACACTCAGGCCGCTTTGGCGATGGGCGGTGTCGCCGTGGTACCGGGCCCCGCACCGATCTGCCAGACATACGGCGGTTCGGTGCCGTTGATGTGCCAGTCGCCGATGATGCGCGCCTTGTAGATCAACGGATTGTGCGAGGCCACCGTGCGCGCGTTGCGCCAGTGGCGGTCCAGCGCCTTGCCCGAGGCCGTGGCGGATGCGCTGAGCGCATTGAAGAACTGCGTGGACGCACGCAACACGAGATCGGAAATCGCCACCTGCCCTTGCGCGGATTCGAGTTCGGCGTCGATGTTGGCCTGCCGTTCCTGCGCAGCGTCGCCGGCCCAGCGGGCGTCATAGGCACGTTGCGCGGCGAAGGTGGCGCGAATGGCCGTGGCCTCCGCCGCGTAGGCCAGTGCCGACACCTCGCCAACCACCTGCTGCACCTGCACGTCTTGCGCCACCGCCGAGGCGTTGCCGGTGCTGAAGATGCGTTTGCGCTCGCGCACCTGCTGCGCAACCTCGCGCGTGATGGCGCGCGCAATGCCAGCCAGCGTGGCCAGGTGGAACAGCTGGTAGAACGCGGTCTGATACTTGAAGCGGCTGCTGAACGGGAAGATGTTTTCGTCTTCCACGGCGGCGTTCTCATACACCGAGGTGCCGCTGCCGGTGGTGCGCTGGCCGAAGCCGTTCCAGTCGTCGTGGTGCGTCACGCCGGGCTGATGCGAGCTGACGGCGGCGATCACGTCGGAGCCGTCTTCCAGGCGCGCATACAGGTCGACCCAATCGGCAAAGATGCTTCCGGTGCTGTAGTACTTGCGTCCGTTGGCAACCCAGCGGCCGTCCCGTTTGGAGATGCGCGTGATGACATCGCCAATGGCCACGTCGCCGACTTCCGTCCACGCGTTGCCGACCAGGTCGCCGGCCACGAAGCGCCTCAGCCAGACTTCGTTGCCGGCATCGCGCGGTGCGTTCAGGCGATCTTCCACGAAGGCGAAATGCCCGCGCAGCGCCTGCACGATGTTGGAGTCGGCGTCGGCCAGCTCAATCAGCAGCTGGAACAGTTGGGGCAGCGTGGCGCCGTCGCCGCCATATTCCACCGGCACGCGCACCGCGCCGAAGCCCGCCTGCTTGAGCCACTGGATGGCGTCGACGCCGAGCTGGCGGTTGTGCTCGCGTTGCAAGGCGGTATCGCGGATGCGCTGGAAGACGGGGCGGTACTTCTGCGCAAGGGTTTCGTAGGGAGCGCCGAACAGGGTCTCGGCGTGCGGCTGCGTCATGGCGAACCTCCGGGTGGGTCGGGCAGGGTGGAGAGACAGCGGAATTCAATCGTTGATGCTCGTGCGCACCTTGATGTTTTTCTCTTTGGCGTACGCCAGCGACGATTTCTCGATGATGGGCCGCAGCAGTTTCCAGTCCGGTGCGATCCAGTCGGAGATCACGTTCCATTTCGTGCCATCCCACTGCTGGAAGGCGACGCGGCCATCCCCTTCATGGTTGTCCCACGTGACGTTGATGGAGTGGAACAGGCCCTTGGCGCCCAGCGCAGCGGCGCGGGCTTCGTCAATCTTCAGGTTCTCCAGGCCCCAGCGGACTTCGTCGCCGGTCAGCGTGCGCTTGCCGAACTTGGCCTGCGCGATGCGGATGGCTTCCACGTTCAGGATGCCGTTGAGCACGCCCAGGTTGTGGTACACGCTGCCGATGCGCTTCTTGTCTTGCAGGTTGCCCTTGCCGTGGTCGTACAGCGTCTTGGTGATCTGCTGAACCACCGGGTATTGCGCACCCGCGGCCACCGTCGTGATGGCGACGTAGCCCTTGGCGGCATCGCCGGCCGGGATCACGTCTTCTTCGGAGTTGGACCATACGTTGCCGATGATGTGGTCGGCCGGAAAGCCTGTCTTCTGTGCCGTCTTGAGCGCCACCGGGTTCATCACGCCCCAGCCGCGCAGCACGACGTAGTCGGGTTTGGCGCGGCGGATGGCCAGCCACTGCGACTGCTGCTCATTGCCCGGATGCGGCACTTCGATCTGCTGCACCGTGAAGCCGTATTTCTTCGCCAGCAGTTCATAGATGGGGATCGTCTCTTTGCCGTACGGCGAGCCGTGATACAGCACGACGATCTTCTTGCCCTTGAGCTTGTCGACGCCGCCTTCCTTGGTGCCGATGTAGTTGACGATGCCCGAGGTCTCGCTGTACGGGTTGAGCAGCAGCGGGAAGATGTACTTGAACACCCGGCCGTCCGTCGTGTCGGTGCGGCCGTGGTTGATGGTGAGCAGCGGCACCTTGTCAGCCGTCACCCGGTCGAGCAGCGCATACGCAATGCCGACCGACAGCGGATTCCATGTGGCGATGCCGGGGTGCGTCTTCAGGCGTTCGTACACCTCCACGCCGCGTTCCACTTCGTACTGCGTTTCGCCTTCTTCCCAGGTCAGCTTGACGCCGCCCACGCCGCCGTCTCGCGTGTTGACGAGGTTCAGGTAATCGATGAAGCCGCCAAAGAACCCCGTGCCGCCGGCTGCATATGGGCCGACGCGGTAGCTTTGCAGCGGAAAGAACTGCTCATCCGCATGGGCGGCTTTTACGCCCAGACCGGTCAGGCCAGAAAGGGCCAGCGCGCCGGTCAGCAACGCCATCTTGATGGTGCGGGGGAGGGACATGGTGCAGATGCTCCTGGTATCGATGCGACGTAGGTTGAGTGGAGACAGAGGACGGAATCAGCGCCGGGAAGCGGGGCGCACGACATTGCTTATCCGGCGCAGCACCCGCTGCCACAGGGCGGCAAGGCCCTGCGGCTCGGCAATCAGAAAGGCCACGATGAGCGCACCGATCACGATGCGCTGGCTGAGGTCCAGCACGCCGGAGTCGAACCGGTTGCCGAAGACGAAAGCCCCAAAGCGGGACAGCAGCAGCGGAAACACCACCACCAGCGCCGCCCCCAGGAACGCGCCCCGGATGGTCGCCAGGCCGCCGATGATGACGATGAACAGGATCTGGAACGATCGATCGAGATTGAAGCCCGCGGGCTCCACCGTGCGCAGATAGACGAAGCCCCACAGGACACCCGCCACGCCAATGACGAACGATGAGATGGCAAAGGCGAGCAGTTTGGTCCGCAGTACGGGCACTCCGGTGACGCGTGCCGCCATTTCGTTGTCGCGCACGGCAATGAAATGGTGGCCAGTGGGCGTTTGCACGAGACGCCAGATCAGAGCCGTGAGGATCGCCACCACCGTGAGCGCGAACACGTAGCGCAGCGCTGGCGTGTCGAACGCGAAGCCCGCCACCACGATGGGCGGCGCGTCGATCACGCCCGATGCGTTGTTGTTGCTGAACCAGCCGTACTTGGTCAGTGCCCACTGCACGAAGAATTGCGCGGCGAGGGTCGATACGGCCAGGTAGAAGCCGCGCAGGCGCAGGCTCGGCAACCCGAAGGCGACGCCGATGGCGGTGGCGGCTAGCCCGGCCAGCACGATGCTGACAGGCAGCGGCAGACCGTCGACGCGCAGGTTGAAGTTGTACGCGGCGAACGCGCCCACTGCCATGAAGGCGGCCGAGCCCACCGACAATTGCCCCGCGTAGCCGGTCAACAGGTTCAGGCCCACCGCCGCAAGCGACAGCGCGAGGAACGGAATGAGGATGGCATCCAGCCAATAGTCCGATGCCACCAGCGGCACGACGACGTAGGCCAGCAGCAGCGTTGCCGCGGGCGTTGCCCATGCGGGCCAGGACAGGTGCGTCCGCGCAGTGGAGGGGCGCGTGGTGTGCCCGGATGGGGCGTCCAATGCAGTCGACATGGCTCAGGCTCTCGACAGGGCGCAGGCCGAACAGCCCGCCCGGTTTGACCAGCAGGAAGGCCAGCGCGGCCACATAGGCGATCCAGCTCTCGATGCCGCCGCCGACAAATGGCCCCAGGTACACCTCGGCGAGCTTCTCCAGCGCGCCGATGATCAAGCCACCGACCACCGCGCCCAGGATCGAATCGAAGCCGCCCAGCACCAGCACCGGCAACGCCTTGAGCACCACCAGCGACAGCGAGAACTGCACGCCCAGGCGTGCGCCCCACAGCAGCCCCGCCACGAGGGCGATGACGCCGGCTGTGGCCCAGACCGTTGCCCAGATGCGCAGCAGCCGCAAGCCCACGGCAATGGCGGCGAATGTGTCGTCCGCCACGGCACGAAACGCCAGCCCCACGCGTGTGTAGCGGAAGAAGACCGACAGCGCCGTCACCACGACGGCTGCAGTGGCGGCCGCAAACAAGTCAAAGCTGGAGACGAGGATGCCGCCGATCTGCAGCGGCGCATCGGAAATGCCGAGGTTCAATTCGTGTACCTGCGTGCCCCACACCAGCTGCGCCACGCCCTCGATCACGTACGACAAGCCGAGCGTCGCCATGAACAGCGTGATGGGCGGCTGATTGACCAGCGGCCGAAGTACCGCGCGCTCGATCCCGAGCCCCAGCAGCACCATCAACGTGAAGGTGAGCAGCAACGCGAGCGGGAACGGCACGCCGCGCTCGAGCAGGCTGACGAATGTGAGCGCGGCAAACAGCAGCTGCGCGCCCTGCGCGAAATTCAGCACGCCCGAGGTCTTGTAGATCAGCACAAAGCCAATCGCCACCAGCGAATACATCACGCCGGACAGCAGGCCGCCCACAAGCACCTCGGCAAAGAACGCCAGGTCGAAGTCGCCCATCATTGGGCCTCCGCCGCGCTTGGCGCGTCGTGTGCAACGCCGAGGTAAGCATCGATGACGGCCGGGTCGTCGCGCACGGCTTGCGGCGTGCCGTCGGCGATCTTGCGGCCGTAGTCGAGCACCGCCACGCGATCGGACAGGCCCAGCACGATGCCGATGTCGTGTTCAATCAGCACGATGGTCGTGCCCCACTGGTCGCGCGCCGCGCGGATCAGGTCGGCCATCTGGACCTTCTCCGTCACCGTCATGCCGGCGAGCGGCTCATCGAGCAGCAACAGGCGTGGCCGTGCGACCAGCGCACGCGCCAGTTCAACGCGCTTTTGCAGCCCATAGGAAAGCGTGCCCGCGAGCTGGTCCTGCACGTCGCCCAGGCCGACAAAGTGGATCACTTGTTCCGCACGCTCGCGCGCATCGGCCAGCTCGCGGCGCGCGCGGCCCAGCCCGATCAACTGCTCGACAAAGACGGAGCGGGTGTGCTGTACGCGGCCGAGCGCAATGTTGTCGCGCACGCTCAGGCCCTTGAACAATGCCAGGTTCTGGAACGTGCGGGCAATGCCAAGACCGGCCAATCGCGCCGGCGACACCTTGCGCATGGCGCGGCCATTGAGCCAGATGCCGCCGCGGTCGGGTTGGTACAGGCCGCTGATGATGTTGACCAGCGAGCTTTGCCCGCACCGTTGGGGCCGATGATCGCGCGGATCTCGCCTGGCGCCACCGTGAGCTCGACGCCCTTGAGCGCCTGAATGCCGCCGAACGACAGGTCGATGTCGGCCAGCCGCAACGCGGGTGCCGCGGCCGGCACGGCATGGGTGTCAACGCTGCGTGCAGGCGATGGCGCATCGGCGTTACGCCTGTCGGCGTAGCGTGCGAGCGGCGGTGGCGGGGCAGCAAGTTCAGCGGACGTGTGAGACATGGCGGTCTCCGCAAAGCGACAGGCAACAGAACTCCCCCGCGCCCACTCAACTGAGCGGGCGCGTGCGGGAAACGCGGGTATCAGGTCAGGCGGTCAGGCGGCGGACGTGGCGGCCTCGGCCTCGCGCGTGTCGGCGCTTGACGCAGCGCTTGTGGCAGCGCGTTGGGCTTCCAGCTCGCGCACCAGCGGCAGCACCTTGCGACCGAAGTACTCGACTTCTTCGATGAAGTGCAGGAAGCCGGCCAGGATCAGGTCAACGCCGATCGACTTCAGGTGCACGATGCGCTCCGCAATCTGCTGCGGCGTGCCGATCAGGTTGGTGCGGAAACCGTCGTTGTATTGAACGAGATCTTCAAACGTGGATTTCGCCCAGTTGCCTTCACCTTCGGGCGATGCCTTGCCGGCTTGCTTCACCGCATCGCCAAAGGCATGCACGGCTTCCACGTGCGCATGCTTGATGATGTCGTCCAGCACCGCCTTGGCTTCTTCTTCGGTATCGCGCGCGATGATGAAGGCGTTCACCCCGATGCGGACCTTGTGGCCGTTCTCGCGGGCCTTCGCCTGGATATCGTCGATCTGCGCCTTGATGCCTTCGGGCGTATTGCCGTTGGTGAAGTACCAGTCCGATACGCTGGCTGCGTTGTCGCGCGCGGCACGCGAGCTGCCGCCCTGGAAGATCTCCGGGTGCGGCTTCTGCAGCGGCTTGGGGCTCAGCGTGTAGTCGTTGATGCGGTAGAAGTCACCCTTGAAGGTGAACTTGTCCTGCGTCCAGATGCCCTTGAGCACACGGATGAACTCGTTGGAGCGGCGATAGCGCTCATCGTGTTCGAGCCAAGGCTCCCCGAGTGCCTGGAACTCGCCCTTGAACCAGCCGCTGACGACGTTGATGGCGATGCGGCCGTTGGAGATGTGGTCGATCGTGGCCAACTGCTTGGCCACCACCGCCGGATGCCAGGGGCCCGGCAGGATGGCGGCCAGCACCTTCAGCTTGGTGGTGGCATGCAGGATGGCCTGGCTGAACGACACCGATTCGTGCTGATGCTCCGCGCCGTAGCCGGCGGTAAAACGGATCTGGCTGAGCGCGTAGTCAAAGCCGGCTTTCTCTGCCGTCTGCGCCAGCTTCTGGTTGTATTCGAGGCTCCAGTCGGTGCGCTGCGGGATGGTGCTGACGACCAGGCCGCCGCTGACGTTCGGCACCCAGTAGGCAAACTTGATAGTGGCGCTGGAAGAAGATTGGCTCATCGCGATGGTCCTTTGCTCTGTGCGGGATGGGAACGAACGAAGCGGCGCTTCAGGCGGCTTGCGCCACCGGGGCGGTGCGAAGGTCTGCGGCCGGCGCCGTGCTCAGCAGCGGCAGCGCACGCGTGACGGCCAAGGCAATCCGGTCACGCAGTGCCTGACTGGTGATGTCGTAGCCGCTGAAATCCTGCTCCGATGCATACACGCCCAGCGGCAATGTGCGCGCCTGGAAGAAGCTGAAAAGCGGCCGCAGCTGATGGTCGATCACCAGCGCGTGACGGTCGCTGCCGCCCGTGGCTGCCAGCAGGACAGGCACGTCGATGAGCGCTTCATGGTGGACCAGATCAAAAAGATGCTTGAACAGACCCGTGTATGAGCCGCGATACACGGGGCTCGCGACCACGAGCACATCGGCCGACTCAATGGCGGCAAGTTCCGCCTGCACCCGGCCCGGCAGCTGGTCTCGATACGACGTGCCACCAATGGCTGGAGCCAGTTCTTCGAGCGTGATCAGGTGGACATCGATGGGAAGAACCTCAGCGAGGGCGGCCAGCAGTTGCTCGACCAATACGAGTGTCCGCGAGGGCGCTGCACGCTGCCCGAGACGGCCACGACCTTGAACTTGCGACTCATTGTGAGTACCTCTGCGCTTGCGGGATCGACGGAACGATGTGAATGCATGAGCGCGGCCGGCCTTGAGCCATGTCCTGCGCCTGCAAATCATTCTGCGTCGCACCATGCGCGGCGGCATACGTAGAAATCGGAGCATCTATATTTCAATGCTCGCGTTTCACGCTAAGTCTCTGAGCTGTAAAGAGAATTGAATTCAGTCTTCGGCGTTGGCGCGGTGTTGCCAATCCGCAATCGCGCGATGTCATATCGAAAGACGAATTCCGGATGCGTGCACGCGCGCAATCTGCTGGAGGCTTGCTTCCAAAGCATCACGATCAACGTGCAGGTCGGTGTGATGGTCGACAGCGTCAACTGCGCGTGTGGTGCCGCAGCCGATCAATGGCGCGGTCTATGGCGAGCGCCTCCTGTGTCGTACTGCGACGTGGCCGCGGCAACGCCGCGCTTTTGACGGGCTTCTTTTTTGGAGGCCCTTGTGTGACTTCAAGTCGCTATCGCCTCGCCACGCGCGCACTCCGGCGCTACGGCCGGCTCGCGAGACTTCTCGTTCGTGCGATACGACTCGCCCCACTCGCGCAGGCTGATGAGCACCGGCGCCAGCGATTCGCCAAGCGGGGTGAGCGCATATTCCACCCTGGGCGGCACCTGCGGATAGACATGCCGCGCGATGACGCCGTCCGCCTCGAGTTCGCGCAATTGCAACGTCAGCATGCGCTGCGTCGCATTGGGAATCAGCCGCGTCAGTTCCATGAAGCGCTTCTTCCCGGGCAGTAGATGGAACAGGATCACGGGCTTCCAGACGCCGCCGATTACGGAAAGCGTGACTTCGACCGCACAGCCGCTTTTGCCGTCCAGACGTTTCAGACGCATGGTTTTATACCTACAAAATTGATAGTACCTGTGAAAATTGTACGTTCTTGCGAAGCAGGAGGTACGACGTGACAATGCCTGCAATGCGGTATCGCTGCAACTTTTGCAGCGCTGCCTTTGCAACCTTCTCACTGAGGACATCGTCTTTATGAAAGCCATTACCCTGCGCCAGCCCGCTGGCCTCGACAAACTTCACCTAGTCGATCTGCCCGACCCCGGCCAGCCGCGCGCCGGCGAAATCCGCGTGCGTGTGCATGCCAGCTCGCTCAACTTTCACGATCTGGGCGTGGTCAGTGGCCGCATGCCGAGTGCCGACGGCCGCATCCCCATGTCAGATGGAGCCGGGGTGGTGGAAGCAGTGGGCGAAGGCGTGGATGAGTTTGCCGTGGGCGATTCGGTCGTCTCGACGTTTTTCCCGACATGGCTGGATGGCGGGCCGACCCTCGCCGATTTTGCGACCGTGCCCGGCGACGGCGTCGACGGCTATGCACGCGAATACGTCGTGCGCCCGGCGCATTGGTTCACGCATGCGCCGCGCGGTTACAGCCATGCCGAAGCGGCCACGCTGACGACGGCAGGCCTGACTGCATGGCGTGCGCTGGTGGTCGACGCGAGCCTGAAGGCCGGCGACACCGTGCTGGTGCTCGGCACGGGCGGCGTGTCGATCTTTGCGCTGCAATTTGCCAAGAGCATGGGCGCAACGGTGATCGCAACTTCATCCTCCGACGAGAAGCTGGCACGGGCCCAGGCGCTGGGCGCCGACTTCACGATCAACTATCGGCGCGATACCGACTGGGCGGCCAAGGTGCTCGAGTACACGAACGGCCGGGGCGTGGACAACGTGATCGAAGTGGGCGGCCCCGACACGCTCGGCCAATCCATCCAGGCGTGCCGCACGGGCGGGCATATCGCCCTGATCGGGGTGCTGACCGGCGTTGCCGGCCCGGTGCCGACGGTTGAGCTGATGCGACGGCATCAGACGCTGCAGGGTTTGATTGTCGGCAGCCGAAGCCACCAGCGCGACATGGTGCGCGCCATCGAGGCGACCGGCATCAAGCCGGTGATTGATCGGACGTTCGCGCTGGAAGACATTGCCGACGCGTTTGCGCATCAGGCGGCGGGCAAGCACTTCGGCAAGCTTTGCCTGTCGATTTGAGTTGCGCGGGCGGCGCGAAACACCCTCGGCTTGGGCGGGGCGCCGCCCGAATCTGCCGGCCAATGCACCGGCGTGAAGGCGAGGCCTATACGGTGAAGTATTCGGGCCGCAGCCGGCGCGTGATTTCCAGCACCGGCAGCACGTGGTCCAGATGCTCGCGCATGGCGCGCACGGCGCGTTTCGGGTTGTTGGAAGCCAGGGCGTCGATCACCGCGCGGTGCTCGGCCAGCACCTCGGTCATGCGGCCCTCCAGGGGCAGCGTCAGCAGCCGGTAGCGGTCGATCTGCGTTTTGACTTCGAGGATGATGTGCCAGACGCCGGGGTAGCCCGACAGCTCGGCCAGCGTGGCGTGAAAGGCTTCATCGGTGCGGAAGAAGCCGCGCCGGTTGCTCTCGCGCACGCATTGGGCTTGCCGCTCCAGCACGACGTTGAGCTTGTGGATGCCTTCGGGCGTCATGCGCTCGGCAGCCTTCTCGATGATGGCGACCTCCAGCGCGCCGCGCACGAGCATGGCTTCTTCCAGCGTATTGAGCGGAATGCGCGACACGAACGTCCCGACGCGGGCCTGGACGTCGATCAGTCCTTCCTCGGCCAACCGCTGGACCGCCTCGTGAACGGGGGTGCGGCTGGTGCCGAATTCTTCTGCGAGATCCTTCTCGACGATGCGCGTTCCGGGCAGCAGTTCCATCTCGACAATCCGCTCACGCAGGCTCAGGTACACGCGTCGAGAGGCGGTCATGGTGGCCTCGTCCTCACGCGACGAGGGGAAAGGGCGCGAAGTCATACAGCTCGCAACGAGTTCGGGGGGAAGTGGAAGGGATCGCAACGGGCGCAGCCTGAGGTTTCGATGCGGTCAGAGACCAAGGGCGGCGCGGGCACCATGATAGCGGCAAACTCCGCGCGCTTGAACAGAGGTGAACCCGGGCACGGCGTCCGAAGTGGATGCTGTGCCCGGCGCTCAAACCGGTCAGAACCGGTGAATCATGCCGACAGCCACGGCCAGCTGCGACCCGGTTGCCGAGGGTGCGCCGTTCTGGCCGTCGCCGATGGACGCCGTGGCGTCGATGATGCTGCCCGTGGGCGAGATCGTCTTGCCCTTGGCCTTCTGGTACGCCTCCAGCAAGTACAGGCCCGTGCGCTTCGAAAAGCTGTAGTACTGCGACAGGTTGAACTGGTGATACGTCGCCGCATCGGCAATGCCGTTGGCCTTGGTAGCGCGCGTGTACGAATAGCCGGCTGCCAGGTCAAGCGTCGGGGTGGCCTTGTAGTGCAGCACGGCGCCGCCCGTATTGAAGATCGCCTCGCTGGCGAACTTGGAGTTCAGGCCCGGGATGTACTGCACGTTGGAGTACGACACCGACACGTCCCATGTCGGCGAGAACGTGTACGAGCCCAGCACGGCAAAGCGCTGCTGTGCGGCCGCCAGCTGGTAGCCGGCATTGATGGCGGACACGGCCGGCTGGCTGCCGTTGTTGGATAGCGCCGAGTTCGCGCCCCAGGCGCCTCCGCCCACCGTGGAGTTGTTCACGCGCATGAAGCCGGCCCCCACGCCGACCGGCCCGTTGGCATAGCGCGCGGCAAAGCTCCAGGTGGACCCATTGCCCGCGCTGCCCGGCGTTTCGCCCATGCCGTACGAGCCGCTGAACGTCACGCCGCCCAGCGTGGGCGACATGTACACCACGGAGTTGTTGACGCGGTAGTTGGTGTCGAGCGAATCGATATCGCCGGGGTGCGCACCGTAGAAGCCGGTCAGCCAGTTGATCGGGCTGTACGGGGCGAGGATCGAGAAATACGCCGTGTACTGACGGCCCAGCGTGACGGTGCCCAGGTCGCGGTTGGCAATGCCGACGAACGCCTGGCGATTGAACATCAGCCCCGAGACCGATTGCGAGCCCGTGTCGCCGTTAAAGCCTTCTTCGAGCACGAACTGCGCGCTGTTGCCGCCGCCCAGGTCTTCGTTGCCCTTGAAGCCGAAGCGGCTGCCAGACCAGATGCCGCTGTTCTGCTTCACGACCGAATGGCCGTTCGAGGTGGAGCCGACCGAGGTCTGGTTGCTCTGATACCCGACCGACACGTCGATGTTGCCGTACAGCGTGACGCTGCTCTGCGCGTACGCCGATTCGGCGATGCCTCCTGTGAGTGCAATCGCTGCCGCGATGGCTACCTGGCTCTTCATGATGACTCCTTCCTTGATGTCGCAGCCGTGGCCGCATGTTGGTTATTCGTGGGGATTGCGTTTGTGCTCAGAACACCGGATGCCCGTTGATCACGCTCGGCAGCCAGGTCGAGAAGAACGGCACGTAGGTCACCACGTTGATGGCGGTGAAGATGGCGAGGTAGTAGGGCCAGGCGATCTTGGTGGTCTCACCGATGGAGACCTCGCCGATGGCGCAGCCGACAAACTGCACCGAGCCGATGGGCGGATGCACGAGGCCGAGCGAACAGTTCAGCAGCAGCATGATCCCGAACTGCACCGGGCCGACGCCGCAGTGCATGGCCATCGGCAGGAACAGCGGCGTGGTGATCAGGATGTGCGCCGCCATGTCGACGAACGTACCCAGGAAGACCTGCAGGATGTTGATGTAGAGCAGCATCAGCCAGGGTGCGGCGCTGGTCTGCGTGAGCATCTGCTCGATGGCGTCCGGGATCTCCAGGTAGGCCATCTGGAAGCGCAGCATGTTCGACACGGCAATCAGCAGCAGCACCACGCCCGTGGTCTTGGCGGCGTGGGCGAGCGCGCGGCGGAACTTGCTCCACGTCATGGAGCGATAGACGAGCACCGTCAGGCACAGCGAATACGCGACGGCGATGGCGGCGGCTTCGGTGGCCGTGGCAATGCCCATGGCCACGCATACCAGGATCAGCGCGATCACCATCAGGCCCGGTACCGCGCCCACAAAGGCGCGTGCCACGGCAAACCAGCCGGGGAAGGCCGGCAGCTCGGTCGAGCCGTCGGCGCGGCGCGGGAAGCCGTAGCGCTTGGCTTGCCAGTAGGCGGCGATCAGCACGAAGCCCATGACCCACAGCACGGGCAGCAGCCCCGAGAACAGCAGGTCGCCAATCGACACGCCGCTCACCTGCTGACCGTTGAGCGAACCCACGATGCCCTGCGCCGCAAAGGCGTAGATGATCATGTTGGTTGAGGTCGGCATGAGCGCCCCGGCCAGCGAGGCATGCGTGGTCACGTTCACGGCATAGGCCGCGCTGTAACCTTCGCGCTTCATCAGCGGGATCACCACGCCGCCCATGGCCGACGTGTCGGCGGTGGGCGAACCCGACACGCCGCCGAACAGCGTGCAGGCCACCACGTTGGCCATACCGAGGCCCCCGCGGAAGTGCCCCACGAGGGATTGCGCGAAGCGCAGGATGCGGTCTGCGATGCCGCCGTGCAGCATCAGCTCGCCCGACAGAATGAAGAACGGCACGGCCAGGAACGAGAACGCGTTCATGCCCGAGATCATCGACTGCATGGCGGTGGCCGCCGGCAGACCTTCGTGCAGATACGTCAGCACGCATGACAGGCCGAGCGCGAACGAAACCGGTACGCCCAGCAGAAGAAACGCCAGAAAACTGACGGAGAGAATGGCGAGATCCATGGTGACTTAACTTGCGTCTTGCGCGAACAGCCCGATCAGGCGTTCGAGAGCGAATAGGGCGATGGCGACACTGGCCACGATCGGAATCCAGTAGCGGACGGCTTCAGGCAGGCCGAGGATGGGAATGCGATCACCGAACGTGGTTTCGGCCATGTCGAAGCAGCCGATGAAGATCACCACGGCAAAGGCCATCAGGCACAGCTTCTGCAGCACGTGTGCAGCGCGCTTGCCGCCAGCAGGCAGGCGCTCCACAAAGGAATCCAGGCCGATATGGCCGCCTTCGCGCACCTTGAGCGCGGCCCCGAACATCGCGATGGCCACCACCATGAGCAGGGCGATGGGCTCAACAAAATCCGGCGCGTTGTTGAAGACGTAGCGCATGACCACGCCGTAGAAGACGAGCACGGTCAGCGTGGCCAGGCATGACGCCGCCACAAGCGTGAGCACAAGCGCAAACGCATCGTTGATGCGTTTGAGTAAAGACATCGATTGCATGCTGAACCTGGAGGGGGAGCGCGGTATCGGAGGTGGGCAGGCGTGGCCGGTGTACCAACGGCGCACATCGGCAGCCTGCCCGGCGCGGGGCCCGCGGGAAAGACGCCGGCCCTGCGCTTGAGCGGTGAGGCAGGCTTACTTGGTGGCGACGATCGCGTTGACGATGTCCTTCATCTGCGGCGTGGTTTCGTACTTCGTCCAGAGCGGCTGCATGGCCTTGACGAAGGCGGCGCGGTCGACCTGCGACGCCGGCACGATGGTGGCGTTGCCCTTGGTCACGGTGGCCGTGGCAGCCTGCTCGCGCGCGGTCCAGAGCTTCACGTAGTACGGCACCGAATCTGCAGCGGCCTTGCGAATGGCGGCTTGCTCCTGCGGCGTGAGCGTGTCCCAGATCTTCTTGGAGAACACCAGCACTTCCGGCGTCATCGCATGCTGCGTTTCGGAGTAGATCTGCGCGACTTCAAAATGCTTGGTTTCCTCATACGACGGGATGTTGTTTTCCGCCGCATCCACCAGGCCCGTCTTCAGGCCGGTGTAGACCTCGCTGAAGGGCATCGGCGTGGGCGTGCCGCCCATGGCCTTGATCTCATCCACCATCAGGTCCGACGGCTGCACGCGGATCTTCACGCCCTTCATGTCGGCCGGCGTGTGAATGGCCTTCTTGGCGTAGATCGACCGCGCGCCGCTCTCATAGAACGTCAGCGCGACGAAACCCTTGGCGGCAAACGCATCGAGAATCTTCTGGCCGACCGGGCCGTACATCACCTTGCGGAAGTGCTCCATATCGCGGAACAGGAAGGGCAGCGAGGGGATGACCGATTCCGGGACGATCTCGTTGAAGGCCGCGCCGTTGGCACGCACCATGTCGATCGCGCCGATGCGCACCTGGTCGATGGTGTCTTTCTCCGAGCCCAGCGCGCTGTTGCCGAACACCTTGACGGAGTCCTTGCCGCCGGTGGCTTGATTTCCTCCCCCATGAACTTGACGGCCATGTTGGTCGGATAGGTGTCGCCGTGCACGTCGGCCACACGGAAGGTGCGTGCTTGCGCGGCGCCGCTTGCGAAGGCGGCCAGCAGTGCGGCGAACAGCAGGGACGAACGGGCGATTGCGGTAGGGCGTTTCATGATGGGTGGGCAGCAGGGTCGGAATAAAAAGGCGCCGGCCGGCGGATCCAGCCGAGCGCGAAGGAGGCGGGTTGCTCAGCGAGCGTCGGTCACGGTGGTGTTGAAGGTCTGTCCACCGATCACGACGTTCTGCAGCGTGATGTCGTGCACGTTGTAGGCGTAGACCGGCCCCGGCGTGGTGGCGCTTGCCGGGCCCGCCGCCGTGGGCGTGCCGAAGTTGCAGTTCGAGATCGTCACGCCGGTGATGGGCGGGACGGTGGGGGCAGGCAGCGGGCCGTTGTAGTCGAACGCCACGGGGCCCTGCGCAACGATGGCCTGGAAACACGAGCCCGTGAGGCCGCCCGTGGTGACGTTGCCCGCAGTCACGTTGGAGATGTTCACGTTCTGCACCAGGGCCGGCCGCGTGCGGATGGCATCTGCAGCAGGCTGGTAATCGCAGTCGAACGTGATCAGCCCGCCTTGCGACGCCGAGGGGTTTGCCGCGGCCGCCGTCACCACGCCCAGCGGCACCGTGCTGTTGATCGGGCTGCCAGCCAGCATCTTGCTGCCATAGCCGGCGCCGGTGAGGTTCACGCCGTTGGGCAGGCTGACGTTGGTCACATAGAAGTTCTTCACGAACCCGCCACGGTTCATGTTCGTCTTGATGCGGATGGCGATGTTCAGTGAGTTCGTTGCCCAGAACTGGTTCAGCATCGCCAGGTTGCGTGCATAGATGTTCTGCACGCCGCCACCCATTTCGCTGCCCAGCGTGATGCCGCCGTGGCCGCTGTTCATCGTGCAGTTCTGGATGACGTGGTCTTGCGCCGGGCCGCAGCCGGTGTCGAGGTTCTTGCCCGACTTGATGGCGATGCAGTCGTCGCCCGTGTTGAACGTGACGTTTTCGCACAGCACGTTGCTGCAGGCATCGGGGTCGAAGCCGTCGTTGTTGGGGCCGATGCTGTCGACCGTCACGCCACGGATGACCACGTTCGTGCAGTGCACCGGATGGTGCTGCCAGAACGGCGTGTTGATCGTGCGGTAGTTCTCCATCAGCACGTTGGTGCAGCCGATGAACTCCACCATGCAGGGGCGCAGGTAGTGCCCGAGCCCGAAGATGCGCTTCTCCACCGGCACACCGGCTTCGGACAGCGCCGGCAGGTAGTTCTGGTCTTGCTGCCAGGGCGTTGCCGGATTGGTCAGCAGCGTGTACAGCGCGCTCGGAATGCCCGGCACCGCGGTCTGCAAGTCGACGTTGTTGGGGTTGCTGTAAGCCTGCGACGGCGTGCTCGAGCTGGCGCAGCCATAGGCGCCGTTGGTGCCCTTGAAGGTCCACCAGCACGTGCTGGTGTTGCCCGTGCCGGCAAACGGCGTCATGGCCTGGCCGTTGAGCACCGAGGTCGCCCCCTCGCCCGTCAGCGCGATGTTGCTGGCGTTGCGTGCGTAGATGGGCGAGCCGTAATTCAGGCAGTCGTCGGCTTGCCAGCGGCTGTAGTACAGCTTGCCGTTGGCGCCGCAATCGATCGGGCCATCCTTGGCGTAATCCGCCGGATTGGCGCTGAAGTAGATCGTGCAGTTGGCGCTCAGGTGAAAGTTGACGTTGCTCTGCAGCACGATCGGCCCCGCGCAGTACCACGTGCCCGAAGGTACGACCACGCGCCCGCCCCCGGCTGCATTGCATGCCGCAATGGCGGCCAGGAATGCGGGGCGCGAGTCGAATGCACCTGCCGCTTGCGTTGCGCCGGCGCCGGAACTCACGGGGGATTTGGTCGGATCGGTGTATGGGCTTGTTTGTGCGACCACGCTGCAGGGCTGCGCGCCAAACGCCTCGACCTGGAAATCGACTGCCGGGAAGGCACTCTGCGCCACGCCCTTCAGCGACGAGATGATGTTGGTGGCCAGGCCGTTAGCACCCCAGATCGGGTCTGCCTGCACGGGCGCCGTGGGCGTGGTGACAACTGGTGCAGCCGCGTCGTCGGAACCGCCGCCGCAGGCGCTCACCAGCGCCCCACCGACCACGGCCCCGCCATAGCTCAGAAAGGCACGTCTCGACGGGTTGTGCGGGGCGCGGGCATCAGATGCCAGCCGCCGCCGGTTGCGGAAGGGCGCTGTCATTGGGTCTCCTCGTTTTGGTTTTGTTTGACGTGTCGACCCGGCAGGAGGCTGCAGAAGCCGGGCATGTCTTTTGATATATCAGAATTTATGGATTGATATATTAGAGGTCAAGGGCGGGTTTTCCCGGTCCCTACCAGCGGGGGACGGGGGCCGGCGATGGCCTTGTGGCGGCCCCGCGGATCGCTGTATGAGGCCCTGGTGGCGTCGCCTGCAAACGGTGTTGAGCCCGCTGGATGGCCGCGTCGTCAATCCCTGAAGATGCCGCTGCGTGCCGGCGAAGCGCATGGCGCCGGGCATCCGGCATTCGCACGCAGCGTCCAAATAGACGCTCGGGTTCTATGCGTTGAATCGCGTTTCAAACCGGTCGCGATTGAATGTGCGTGGCTTAAAGAAATGCCTCTGTCACACGCGATTCCTACCATGCGGATGCCAATCGATGCGACCGATTCAATCCATGAATCGCAGGCAATAAAAACAGCATCGAACGCATTCGCTATCTGAGGTTTTTTGAGAATGTTGTTTCTCAAAGGCTCAGCGCGGTTGATCTGTGTCGATGAGAATTGCGCTTTTCCGGCATCACTTCCATTTCCCTTCGAGCGTTGGACCAACCCTGCGAATTGCGACGGCAATCGCTTTGCCTTCTGGGTAGCCAAAAACGTAACGGAGAGAACCATGTCAATGAAAAGTCGGGTCGATCAACTGGAGGTGACGCTGGATGATCTGGCCGCTGTTCCTGAACTGAAGCGCAGGCAACTGCTGCGCATGATGCTGGCCTCGTCGGCGGTCGGCCTGTCGGGCCTGCTGAGCGGATGCGGTGGTGGAGATTCAGCGGATGCCTCAACGGGCTCCGGCTCAACGGGCACGGGCACGTCACCTGGCTCGGGGAATCCGGGCACCGGCACGGCCACGCCGAAGCTGGTGTCGTCATTTACGTTGGCGGCGTTGCCGGATACGCAGTTCTATCCGCGCTATGCATCCGCAAAAATGGGCGAGTTGTATCAAAAGAATTATCCGACCATCAATCCGCAATTCGACAATCCATTCAAAGCGCAAACGCAATGGATTGCCCAGAATGCAAAAGCGCTGAAACTGGCCTTTACCACCCATCTTGGCGATATTGTCGATCAGTCCTGGTATTACACGTCTGAAGGTTCGGCGCCGTGGAGCGCGAGTACCGATTTGCTGAGCAACAGCCAACTCAGCAATGGCACCGTCACCAAAGAATGGGAACTGGCGAGCCAGGCAATGCAGGTGCTGGAAAAAGCCAACTGCAATTATTCGATTTGCGCCGGCAACCACGATGTCGGCGCCATCGGTTCGTCAATGCAATGGGGGCCTGACTGGGGCGTCGGCGTTTCCGGCTTCGACAACACCGACGGATACCAGGACGGAGGCAGCCACCGTCAAGGCTTGCTGGAGCCGTATCTGAAAGTGTTCCCGACCGCGCGCGCCCAACAGCAGTCAACCTTTGGTGGCCGCCACGGCTCGGGCTTTCACGAGTACCACGTCTTCAAGGCGGAGGGGAATCAGTTTCTCGTGCTGTCGATGTCGTGGCGCGCTTCCGACGATGCGATTGCATGGGCCAATTCGGTCATCGCAAAGAACCCCGGCATTCCGGTCATCCTGATTTGCCACCAGCTTGCGGGCATTGGCCCGGATGCAGTGACGGCGGTCGATACGGCGTATTCGAACTACCTGTGGGACAAGCTGATCAAGAATAACGACCAGATTTTCATGGCCGTGTCGGGTCACTATCACGGCTCCTGCAAGATGACGAAGAAGAATGCCGCCGGCAACGACGTCATCTTCATGGTCGTCGATTATCAGATGGCGTATATGGGCGGCAATGGCCTGATGCGCCTGTTCGAATTCGATCTGACGAACAACAGGATCGTCGCCAGTTCGTTCTCGCCGTGGGTGCCGGTCAAGCCGGAGGCGAGCCTGAACCAGTTCGATTCGGCGTGGCTGACGGCGGATAACCAGAACTTCTCGATCGACATCGATTTTGCCAAGCGCTTTGCCGGTTTCAATCCCGGCTTCAAGGCAGCGGCCGGCTCGGTGTCGGGCAGCCTGACCGACGTCGCCAAGGGCCTGATCCTGGCGAACTATCACAACCCGCCGCAGGACGCGGGCAAGCCGGCCTCCGGCCCGAACGACTACCCGGTGGTGCCGAACACCTTGGCGCACTGGCGCTTCTACAACACGGCCGCGGCCGAAGGCGAAGCGCTGTCGCCGTATCAGCCCGGATTCCAGATCAAGGATGCCTCCGTGCCGGGCGATACCACGGCCGGCGCGAACCCCATTTCGCTCAACACGTGGATGGGAGGTCAGCCGGGCGACCTTGTCTGGTCGAAGGATCATCACCCGCTGTCTTCCGCGCCCGGCAGTCTGCAGTTCAAGAACGCCAACCAGACGAGGTCTTCGTATTTCACGACCGATGCCGCTTCGCCGCTGAACGTACAAACGTTTGCCAACGGCTACACGATCGAGGCGTTCCTGAAGATCGATTCGGCCTGGACCGCGCAGAACAACGCGTGGATGGGCATCCTGTATCGACTTGGCGCGCGCAGCGCAGCCACCGGCGTGTCATGGCCGGGTGATGTCGACCAGGGCGACACGATGGCGATGTTCGCGTTTTCCAACCTGATGGAGTTCCAGTGGGAGGTGATCCCGACCGACAACACCGAGAACCTGGCGTGCTGGTCCGGCGGTGTGTCGGCTGGGCAGTGGCTGCACGTTGCCATCGTCAACGACGGCAAGGGCAGCACGACGATGTACGTGGAAGGCGCGCCCATCCTGCGCAACAACAGCGGGATGAACGGCATCCGCTACGTGGCCAGCAACCAGCAGATGGCCATCGGCTGCGCGCAGTACGGCGGCAGCATGGGCAATGGCTTTTTCGGCAGTCTTGGGGAGATGCGGATTGTCGGCGCGCCGCTGCCACCCAGCCAGTGGCTGACGGCACGCGCCTCGTAACGTGAGGATGGCTCCCGCCGCTGCGGTTCGGCGGGAGCGCGGCGCGGAATATCGACTCAAATCCGACTCAGGCGTGTGCAGAAAGCGCGTTACGCGCTTCATTTCATTGACGATGTTGGCCGTACAGCGTTTCATGTCAGCAAAGCAGTTCTTGCATGGAGACGCACGTGCCACAAGAAGACAACGCGGCCCCGATGTACCGAAGCGGAACGGCCGCCCGCATGGCCAAGATGCCTGTATCCACCCTGCGCGTGTGGGAGCAGCGCTATGGCGTGATTTCACCGACCAAATCGGAGTCCGGCCAACGGTTGTATTCGAGCGAGGACGTTCGGCGCCTCGCACTGCTGCGCGCGCTCGTCAACCAGGGCCACGCGATCGGCGCCATTGCGCATGCCGACAGCACTGAACTCGAACAACTGCTGGAAAACGCCCGCGCCGCTGAGGCCCCGGGGCCCGCGCCGTCCACCGCTGCAATTTCACTTGTGGTCTGTGGCGCCGTGCTCGCAGAACGCGTGCGGCGCAGAAAAAGCACGCTTGCTTCGCTGGGTATCGAGCCCGTCATCGAGTTGCCCGCGCTCGACGGCGAGACACACCTGGAGCCTCCGCCACGCACAGACGCCTTGATCGTCGAGGCCGCGTCCCTGCATCCGGAAACGGCCGAAGCCGTCTTGGCCGCGGCACGTCGGTGCGGGGCCAGTGCTGTCGGCGTGATCTACAGCTTTGGCACGGTGCGCGCCACCGACATGCTGCGCGCGGCTGGCGTGCGGCTGTATCGGGAGCCCAACGCGCAAGCTGAACTCGACCAAGTCCTGCAGGAGCTGGCGCAGCTCGTGCGCGTGGATGCCGTCTACGGAAAGCTCGAACCGTTGCGGCGCAATGCGCGCAGGTTTACGGACCGCCAGCTCGAGATCTTCGCCAACGCATCGCAGACGATTGCCTGCGAGTGCCCACGGCACCTCGTCGGGCTGATACGCCAGCTCGACGCGTTCGAGCGTTTCAGCGACGGCTGCGCGGTGCGGTCGGCGCTTGATGAACAACTCCACCGCCACCTTGGGGACGTCGCCAACCGTGCCCGCTTGATGCTCGAAGACGCGATGGAATTCGCCATTCGGGCCGAGACGCTGAATCCACCAGCGAGTTAGCTGCGTATAGGAGCGCATACGCCCCATTCACCTCGCTCGTAGGCGCCTCTGAGGCGGCATGAGCGGTGAGTGCACTGCCGATTTTCGGAGGCAACTTCAATGAAACTGACTTTGGATCCGCCCGGATTTGCCGGGGCGGCTGGCAGCGTGCCGCTTTCTGTCCGGATTCGGGAGCGGTTGATGAGCGCCGGCCACCGCTTTCACGCCAATGACAACATCGCCGCCTACCTGCGCGAAGGCGAACTCGATCTGCTCCAGGCAGAGATTGAGGAGCGCCTGCAGGCCGTGCTGCGCGCGCTCGTCATCGATGTGGAGCAAGACCACAACAGCCGGGAAACCGCGCGCCGCGTGGCCAAGATGTTCGTGCGCGAGGTGTTTGCCGGCCGCTATGTCGAAGCGCCCGAAGTGACGGCGTTTCCAAATGCGGAGCGGTTGAACGAACTCATGGTGGTGGGGCCGCTGCGGGTGCGCAGCGCCTGCTCGCACCACCTGTGTCCGGTGATGGGGCGCGCGTGGGTTGGCGTCATGCCGCGCCAGGACTCCCAATTGATCGGGCTATCCAAGTACGCTCGACTGATCGACTGGGTCATGAGCCGTCCGCAGATCCAGGAAGAAGCCATCAAACAGATTGCCGATCTGCTGGAAGACCGCATGGCGCCCGACGGCCTGGCCGTTGTGCTGGAGGCCGAGCACTACTGCATGCACTGGCGCGGCACGAAAGACGACGGGTCGCGCATGGTGAGCAGCGTGATGCGCGGCGTGTTCCTGACCGATCCCAGCTTGCGGCGCGAGTTTCTTGCGCTGCTGCCCGGCCGCCGCGGCGGATGAGCGCCCAGCCACCCCAAGAGGCATCGCCTTGAACATTCTTCAGTTTCCTGCAAAGCGCATTGCCGTGGTCGGCTCGGGCATCTCGGGGCTGGCGGCCGCGCATTTCCTTGCGAAGCGGCACGACGTGACGCTGTTCGAGGCGGCCCTCGGCTTGGCGGACATACCAATACGGTCGACATCGAAGAAGGTGGGCGGGTCTTTGGCGTCGATACCGGTTTTCTCGTGTTCAACGCGCGCACGTATCCGAACCTGATTGCGTTGTTCGACGAGCTGGGCGTGGCGCATTGCGAGAGCGACATGTCGTTCAGCGTATCCGTCGACGGCGGGGCGCTGGAATGGGCCGGCACCAGCCTCAGCACGGTCTTCGCGCAACCGCGCAATCTGGTCTCGGCGCGGTTCCTGTCGATGCTGAGCGACATCCTGCGCTTCAACCGCCAGGCGCACGCCAACCTGGCCGTGGCGCGCAATGAACGCCACAGCCTCGGCACGCTGCTGGCAGCCGGCCGCTATGGCGAGCCGTTCTGCGCGCACTATCTGCTGCCGATGGCCGCCGCCATCTGGTCGACGCCGAGCCGCGAGATCCTGGCGTTTCCGGCCGAAACGTTCCTTCGGTTCTGTCTGAACCACGGCTTGCTGCAGGTCTTCAACCGGCCGCGTTGGCGGACCGTCAAGGGCGGTGCGCGCAGCTATGTGCAGGCGATTGCCGGCCGGCTGGCCGATGTGCGTGTCGCCACGCCCGTGCGAGGCATCCGCCGGGCAGAGGCCCATGTCGATGTCCGTACGGATGCGGGAAGCGAGCGCTACGACGCCGTGGTGCTCGCCACGCATGCGCCGCAGACGCTGCAGCTGCTCGACGATGCCACCGACGACGAACGCGCCGTGTTGGGCGCTTTCCGGTATCAGCCCAACACCGCATTCCTGCATCGGGATACCCGCCTGTTGCCGCGTCGGCGGCGCGTGTGGTCGGCGTGGAACTATCTGGATGCGCCCCACGCCGGTACAACGGCGAGCGCGCCGTGCGTCAGCTACCTGCTGAACCAGCTGCAGCCGTTGCCGGTGTCGACGCCCGTGGTGGTCACACTCAATCCATCCGCGCCGCCCGCGCCCGAGCTTGAGTATCGGCGCTTCGAATACGAGCATCCGGTGTTTGATCAGCCGGCCATTGACGCGCAGGCCCGCCTGCCGGCATTGCAAGGCCGTGACCGCACCTGGTTTGCGGGTGCCTGGACCGGCTACGGATTCCACGAAGATGGCCTGAAGTCCGCCCTGCGCGTGGTGTCGGATTTCGGCTGCGCGCCAGCCTGGGCACAGGTGGCGCCATGAACGGCGACGCCCAGCTTCTCGTCGGCCAGGTCATGCACCGTCGCCTGCGGCCGGTCGCCAATCGCTTCGTCTATCCGGTGTTTGCCGTGCGCGTGAAGCTCTCCGCGCTGGGTCGCCTGACGGGGCGTGGTTCGGCGTCGACTGCCTCCGCCCGTTGTCCTTGCGCGTGCGTGACTACGGCCCGCGCGACGGCACGGACCTGCTCACGTGGATACGCGGCGTACTGCGCAGCGCGGGTTTGCCTGCCGATGGCGAGGTCTGGCTGCAGACCTTTCCGCGCATTGCCGGCTGGATGTTCAACCCCGTCTCGTTCTGGTATTGCCACGACGCGGCCGGCACGCTGCGCGCGGTCTTGGCCGAGGTCAACAACACCTTTGGGCAGCACCATCGATACCTGCTGTGCGCGCACGACGGCGGAGCCATCGACGCGTACACCGTGCTGACGTGCCGCAAGCAGCTGCATGTCTCGCCGTTCTGCCGGGTCGAGGGCGGCTACCGGTTCCGCTTTACGGAGACCGCTGCAACCGCGTTGGTGCGTATCGATTATCACGACCAAGACGGCCTCTTGCTGCAGACCGCCATCGGTGGCCGGCTGCAGCCTTTTGATGCCGCCCACCTGCGGCGCGCGCTGCTGCGCCAGCCCTTGCTTGCACTGCAGGTCATCGGCCGCATCCATTGGCAAGCCGCGCGCCTGTGGTTCAAGGGCGTGCCGTTCTTTGGCCGTGCCCCGCACGACAGATCTTCTCCGGAGAATTCCCGATGACAGCCTCGCGCTCCCTGACTTGGGTGCCGCCTCATGTTCCTGCGGCCGGCCGGCTGTTCGTCGCCCTGGCCGGTCGGTTGCGGCACGGCTTCCTTCACCTCGTTACGCCTGATGGCGAGGTGCAGATCGGCGATGCCGCGTCGCCGCTCGTGGCAGATCTGCGCATCACCGACTGGCGCGCCTGCGGACGCATCCTGCGCAGCGGCGACGTGGGCTTTGCCGAGGCATATCGCGACGGATGGATCGACTCGGGCAACCTCTCCAACCTGCTGCGGCTGGCCATCGTCAATGCGGCCACGCTGGACCAGGCGATCTTCGGGAATGCGCTGGCGCGCTCCGTCCTGCGCCTGCGCCACCTGCTGCGCCGGAACAGCCGTCGCGGCAGCCGTCGCAACATCCATCTGCATTACGACCTGGGTAACGATTTCTATCGCCTCTGGCTGGACGAAGGCATGGCGTATTCGTCGGCCTGGTTCAACGGCAATCTGCGGCATGGCCTTGCTGAGGCGCAAGCTGCCAAGTACCGGCGCGTGTGCGACCTGCTGCGGGTGGAGCCCGGCATGGATGTGCTGGAAATCGGCTGCGGATGGGGCGGCCTGATGGAGATGGCCTGCGCACGCGGGGCACACGTGCACGGCATCACGCTCTCGGAAGAACAGCGCCGCTACACGGCCGAGCGCCTGGCCGACGAGCCCCGGGCCCGCGTTGAGCTGCGTGACTATCGGGACCTGGACGGGGCGTACGACGCCATCGCGTCCATCGAGATGTTCGAGGCCGTGGGCGAGGCGTACTGGTTGAGCTACTTCCGGACGCTGGTGCGCTGCCTGCGGCATGGCGGCCGCGCGCTGGTGCAGAGCATCACCATCGACGAAGCGCATTTCGAGCGCTACCGCGCCGGCACCGATTTCATCCAGCAGTTCATCTTCCCGGGCGGCATGTTGCCCAGTCGCGAGCGCTTTATCCGGCTGGCGGAGCAACACGGCTTGCGTGTGGTCGACCGCCTCGACTTCGGCCGCGACTATGCAGAGACACTGCGCCGCTGGAGCCAGCGTTTCGAAGCCCGCCTGGAGGCCGTGCGCGCGCTCGGCTTCGACGAGCCCTTCATCCGCATCTGGCGCCTGTACTTCGCCTACTGCGAGGCCGGCTTTGACGAGGGCCGGATCGGTGTGTCGCAGTTTCTGCTGCAGCGGGGGTGACGATGTCGGCGATCGGCGTTGCACTGGTTGCGCTGGTGTTTCTGGTGGTGGTGTTCAGTGCCGTGTGGGCATGGCAGCTGAGCACCAGGAACGCCGGCATGGTCGATCCCGTCTGGGCGTTCTCGCTGGGCGTGGTGGCGTTGCTCTACGCGGCGCTGAGCACCGGTTCGTTGCCGGCACGCTTGCTGGTCGGGGTCGGCGGCGGTGTGGGGTGCACGCCTTGGGTGGCACCTGTGGCGGCGCAACGCCGGCAAGCCGGAAGACGCGCGCTACCGCAAGTTGCGCGAGGAGTGGGGCCCGGCCGCATCGCGAAACATGTTTGGTTTCTTCCAGTTGCAGGCGGCGGTCTCGATGTTCCTGTCGATCGCGTTTGCCGTGCCGAGCTACCGGCCAGATTCACCTGGCGCTTTTGCCATGGCGGTGGCGGTTGCGCTGTGGCTGATTGCGGTGATGGGCGAGGCGGTGGCGGATGGGCAACTGCGCCGCTTTGCAGCAGACCCGGCCAACCGCGGCAAGACGTGCCAGGTGGGGCTGTGGCGCTATTCGCGGCATCCCAACTATTTCTTTGAATGCGTGCACTGGCTGGCCTATGTGCCCTTGCGATCGGATCGCCCTGGGCATGGCTCACGCTGTTTCCGCCCGTGGCCATGGCCTGGTTGCTCGTCAAGGTGTCCGGCGTTCCCATGCTTGAGGCCCATATGCACGCCACGCGCAGTGACTACGCCGAATACGCCCGCACGACGAGTGTGCTGATCCCCTGGCCGCCGCGCCACTGACAACAGACGTACAGATCCAAGGAACCGACATGACTGCACTGTCCACGCCGACCCTACCGCCGCAGGCTGCGGCCGACGCCAATGACGGCTGGCTCATCCAGTGCTGCGAGCGCGGATGGCTGCCGGATGGGCTGGTTCGCGCGGGCATGCGCACCCTCATGCGCCAACGCCTGCGAGACGAAGGTCTGAACGACGGCGAACTGCGTTCGCGGCGTTTCAATGCACTGCTGGACGAGCTGCACGGCAGCCCGATTGCCATTGAGACAGACGCGGCCAACACGCAGCATTACGAATTGCCGCCAGCCTTTTTCGAGGCTCACCTGGGGCCGCAGTTGAAGTACTCCTGCGCCCTGTACCCGACCGGCAACGAAACGCTGGCCGAGGCCGAAGAGGCAATGTTTGCCTGCTATGCCGAGCGTGCCAGCCTGGCCGACGGTCAGTGCATTCTGGATCTGGGCTGCGGCTGGGGGTCGTTGTCGCTGTGGATGGCCAAGCGCTATCCCAACGCACGCATCGTGGCGTTGTCGAATTCGCGGGGCCAGCGCAGCTGGATCGAGGCTCGCGCTGCCGAGCGCGGCCTGGCCAACCTGACCGTGCACACCGGCAACATCGTCGATTTCGAGTTTGCCGAGATGCCCAAGGGCGGCCGCTTTGATCGTGTTGTCTCGATCGAAATGTTCGAGCACATGAAGAACTACGGCCTGCTGTTGAGCAAGATCGCGCGATGGATGCGACCGGACGCGGTGCTGTTCGTGCACATCTTTGCGCACCGCACGCTGGCGTATCACTTTCAGGTGCAGGACGGTACCGACTGGATGTCGAAGTACTTCTTCACGGGCGGCACGATGCCATCGGAGGCGTTGCTTCTGGAATTCCAGGACGACCTGCGCATGGCGCGGCACTGGTGGATCAGCGGCACGCACTACGCGCGCACCGCCGACCATTGGCTCGCCAACCTGGACGCGGCCCGTGATCGTTTGATGCCGGTGTTCGTCCAGACCTACGGCAAGGCGCAGGCGGCCGTGTGGTTTCAGCGCTGGCGCATGTTCTACCTGGCGGTGTCGACGTTGTTCGGCTATGCAAACGGCAACGAATGGGGCGTGGCGCATTACCGGTTCGTCAAGCGCTAGGCACCGCAGCGGCAGTCAGGGCGAAATGCCGGTGCCATCGCTGCGCTTGCCTATCCATACCAGCAGCGGCATCCATATCGCCCAGCCGATGGCCAGCGTGCCGAGCGTGGCAGCCATCTCCGAAATGTGTGCGGCCCCCAGCGCTGCGCCCGCACGAAACGAGAGCGGGCCGGCAACGGCTCCTAGCGTCATCGCCAGCCACCATCTGCCGCGCAGCCAACGAAAGAGGACATTCACTTGGATCGCGAACAGCACCCACAGCGCCAGCAGCCAGGGCGGTGCGAATCCGGCCCACAACGTGCCGTGCGGATAGGCGATGAGGCCGGCGCGTATCAGGACGGTTTCCCACGGCGCCGCCAGCATCACGACCGACAGTACCAGCCGCAATTCCCGCCGCGGCTGGCGGGCTTGCCACAAGTGCAGCGCGAGCAATCCGGCGACGAAGACGATGCCGATCCACGCGGCATCGCGCGCGGCACTCAACACACAGACAAACCAGCCGGCTTGTCCGGCGATTGCATAGAGGAGCGCACGATGAGAACGCATCGAAGAGGCCACCGTTGGCTCACGCTGTCAGGTTGGGCGCGTTGGCTGGCAGTCGTCACGCTGGCATTTGCCAGCGCGGCCTGCTCCGGCCCCCCGCCGAATCCCAACCCGCGGGCGGCCGTGCCGCTGAAGACCGTGCCGGTCGACCTGCCGCGCTACATGGGGCGTTGGTATGTCATCGCCAACATTCCGTACTTTGGCGAGCGGGGCAACGTCGGCAGCTATGCCGAATGGTCGCTGCGGCCCGATGGCCGTATCGACGATGCCTACGTCTATCGGCCCGGCGGTTTCGACGCGCCGTTCAAACGCATGCAGTTCGTCGATTCGGTGGTGGACGGCAGTGGCGGCGGCGAATGGCGCGTGCGGTTGTTCTGGCCCATCTATGTGTCGCAGCTGACGCTGTATGTCGACCCGGAATACCGGGTAACGCTGCTCGGCTATCCGGACAAAAGCCTCGGCTGGGTGTTCTCGCGCGAGCCCAACATGAGCGATGCGGACTATCGGGCAGCATTGAGCCGTTTCGACGCGATGGGTTACGACATTTCCCGTTTCCGGCGCGTAGCGCAGTTCCCCAGCCAGATCGGGCAACCGGGCTTCCAGTCGCCGGGAGACGCCAACTAGCCGTGCGCGCATCAACGTGACTTGCCCAGAAGGTGACGGCGCAAGGACGGTGCGCGCGTGCCGGGTGCCAGCCAGATATCGAAGAAGGCGCGCGCGAACGCGGGATCGTTCACCTCGGTCGTCAGTTGTCCATTCGCGTAGAAGCGCGCACCGCGTCCGGGCAGATACACGCCGCACAAAGTGTCGCCCGGTTTGACATCGGGGAAGGCGGGCGTCATGGCGCGCTGCCATTGCGCGAGCGTGTCGTCGGGCGGGACGGGGCTCTGGAGCCGCCGGATTTCGTCGATGGCGGTTTCGATAAGGCGGCTTCGCTCCACTGCGCGCCGGTATGTCACTTCCAGTGCAAAAGGCGCGTCATAGCTGGGCGGAAGTTCGGCGCTCCATAGCTGCGCATCGTAGAGGCAGAATCCAAAAAGACACAGCGCACCCTTGCCGGAGAGTTGCGGCGCGGGCACGGTGTCACGGCAATCGGCCCACGCTCCAACGCTGATGAGCGTGCACAGAACGAGGAGGGCGGTTCGAGCGGCGTGAGTGCATTTGGCGGGCATATCGCAAGGTGCGCGCACCGGTGAATTCAGCGATGAACAGACGGCTTGTTGGAGTCTACTGACGGCACGGTGGATCGGGGACTACGGGCACGAAGTTTTCTTGATGCATTTCCTGTTCAGCAGTTGCGCCGCTGTACAACAGCGGCATTGACCGGACGTAGGTGGGCATGTCGACTCAAAGCGTCTTCATTGGCGGAAAGGCGTCATGTGTTCTTCTGCATTGCGTTGACGCGCGGCACTACGCGGCGTCTTATGGCGCAAGCGCGGTATTTATTCGGGAGGACTCAGATGGCAGATACGTTGACACACGCGTCGCGACTCGTGAGGCGCGCGCGGCATGCGTTGAGCTCGTTGAGGGGGATCGGCGTTGCGCAGCATGCCGGCGGTGCGCGCACAGTCCGTGGACGCCTGCACTGGCTGGCCCCGGTGGTTGCATGCGCGGCATTCCTGGCGGCATGCGCACCGACGCGTCCACCCGAAGGCATCAGCGCCGTCACGCCGTTCGACCTACAGCGCTACCAGGGCCGCTGGTATGAGCTGGCCCGGCTGGATCACGGGTTCGAGCGCGGCTTGACCGATGTTTCCGCCACGTATCAACCGCGGCCCGACGGCAGCGTCCGCGTGGTCAACCGCGGCTTCGACCCGGCCAAGGGCGAGTGGCGCGAGGCGGTTGGCAAAGCGGTGTTCATCGGCGACGACCATACCGGCTCGTTGAAGGTCTCGTTCTTCGGGCCGTTCTATGGCGGGTATCACGTGGCTGCGCTCGACGCCGACTACCGGTGGGCCCTCGTGGTGGGGCCGAATCGCAGTTACTGCTGGGTGTTGGCACGCGATAAACATCTGGGCGCGGCACAGCGCGAGGCCATTGCCGCGCGCGCCCGGTCCCTGGGGATCGATACCGCTGCGCTGATCTGGGTCACGCATGAACGGCAGGACCCTGTCGGGCCGACGTAAGGGTCCGCCACGCCGGGCAACCTGAGGGCTGGCGGTTTGCCGCCATTCCACCTGCAACGCCGGCGTGGCGCGGCTCCTACGAGGCGGCGCTCGCTTCGCGATTGGCGGACTGTTCCGCCAGACGGGTCAGCTTGGCATCCGTCGCCTTTTCCTCGTCCAATGTGCTGACGATCAGCGGCACCGCTTCATGGAAGCCGATCTCCTTCGCGAGGGCCGCGAGCGTGCCATACGAGGCGATCTCGTAGTGCTCGACCTTCTGCGCCGCGCCGATCAACCCGGCATCGAGAACCGGGCCCTTCGGGATCTCTTCGATCAGCTCGTTCGCCTCTTCGATCAGGCCCTCCATGGCAGCGCACTTCATGCGCTTGAGCTTGATGGCGCAGGTCTCGACGATCTGATCGATTCTTTCGATCTGACCTTGTGTTTCTTCCAGATGGCTTTGGAATGCCTCCGAAAGCGCTTCGTTCTGGGCGGTGCGGGCGAGCTTGCCCAGCGCTTTGGCCAGTTGCTTCTCCGCGCTGTAGATGTCCGACAACGAGTGGACGAACAGGTCTTCAAGGGTCTTACGTGTCATTGGTATCTCCGGACGAGGCGTAGTGGAAAGGGCGAAATCAGCGCTTGGCTTCCGCGCCCGGGGTCTCGGCGCGGGTCAGGAACGTCGTCGTGACGGACGCGAGATGCTCGGCCAGCCAGGCCGCCATGGCCTGCTCTTGCGGGAGGATGGCGTCGCAAACGCGCACGGTCTCGGCGTCGCCGCAATGCTCGGCGGCCGCGCGCAAGCTGGTGTAGGAGGCGATTTCCATATGCTCGAAGACGTAGCTCGCCATCGAGCCTTTGACGACTTCGTCCGAGACCACCATGCCGCTCAGCCCTTGGCCAAATGCCGCAATACGGGCGGTGATGTCTTTCACGACGGAGGTGCTTCCGCCGAGGCGCCGGATGCACGAATCGACAAGACGCTGCTGCTCCAGCGTCTCTTCAATATGGCGGTCGATCCGCGCCTTCAGCTCCGGATAGTGTTCGAGCCGGCCGGATTGTGCGCGCAGCATCTGCTCCGCTTGCTGTTCCATCGCGTGCGCATCGCGCAGCCAGTCGAGTAGGTGCTCCTGGGCAGACGTAGTCATGTTCGCTCCTGATTGGGTGGAGCGAACGGCAACGCAACGAACGGGCCTGCGGGCTGAACGTCTTGCCTTTTCCGCCTGGCCGCCACGCGGCACAGCCGTTGCTGGAAGCTGAGGGCGCAGGCGAAGGGCTTGAGCAAAACCACGGAGCAAGCAATGACCAACCAGAACCGCACTGAAGAGAACCGCAGCGAATCCCGCCGCGATGAGCGCCAGGAAAACCGCCGCGATGAAGATCGCCAAGAGGGTGGCTCGGCACAGAACCGCCGTGAAGAGCGCCAGGAAAGCCGCCGGGAAGAGGACCGCGAGCGCCGTGAAGAAGACCGTGAGCGCCGCCAACAATAAGCGCGAGTACTGACGCGACCCGGCCCCGCCCCGCTACAGCGCCGGCGGGGCCTTTTCTTGTGCGAGGACGACATGACACGCCCGTTTTCTATCGACGATATCTCGCGCTATGAGCGCATCACAGACGTAGCGGCGTGTCGGATGTCCGACCGCGTTGCCTACTGCGTGGAATCCGTTCATGGCGACACGTACTGTTCGGCAATCTGGATCGCGGGCGGTGAAGAAACTCCATGGCAATTGACCGCCGGGACAGCGCTGGAGACCGCCCCGCAATGGGCGCCGGACGGGAGCAGCCTGGCGTTTCTTTCCGATCGGCATGGCGGCGCGCCGCAAATTTACAGCGTGCCCTTACGGGGCGGAGAGGCGCGGCAGGTCAGCCGTTTGCCGCATGGCGTGCAGAGCTTCATGTGGTCACCCGACGGCAAGTCGCTGTTGGCGGTTGGGCTGATCGAGGTTGACCCTCCTGACGCGACCCACGGCAAGCGCCGTGCGGAGGGCGTGCATGTCATCACGGAAGTGCCGTACAAGCTCGATGGCGCCGGTTTTACGTTGAATCCCCGGGCGCACCTGTTCATGGTGGATGCTGCAAGCGGCGCACATCGCCAACTGACGAACGGTCGGTATGAAGTGCGACACGCGGCGTGGAGTCCGGACGGGCAAACCGTGTATTACACGCGGACGCGCGAAGGACGATTGACGCATCGCACCGACATCTGGGTGGTGCGGCAAGACGGCACCGACATGCGCCAACTGACGGAGCAGGTCGCGATCGTGCAGGACCCTCAGCCTTCTCCGGATGGGCGGCGCCTCGTGTTTGCCGGCAGTGAATCCGCCGGCGACGCGCAGACGCGCCTTTGGCTGGTGGATCTGCAAAGCGGGCAAGTCAGCGCGTTGGGCAGTGAAGACTTGGAAATCGTCTCAGGAAAATCGTTGAGCTGGGCCGAAGGCTCGGACGCGGTCTATGTAATCGCAGCCCGCAACGGGCTGCAGGAGGTGGCGCGTATCGATGTTGTGTCGGGGGCGTACCAGACGCTGGTGGCGGGGCAGCGGCATGTCTCTGCGATGGCCATGACGCAGGACCGCCTGTACTTTTGCGCGACATCGATCGCAGAGCCCGAGCAGCTCTATGCATGCCTGCACAGCGGCGAACACGAGCAACAGGTGAGCGCGACCAATGGGTGGTGGTACGAGCGAACCCGCCCCGACGTGCGCTACGAGTCGTTTGTGGTGCAAACCGATGAAGGCCGGGAAGACACCGTCTGGGCTTGGGTGATCCGCCCACCCCAACCGTGTCCCGCCGGGCCGCTATTGCTGGACTTTCATGGCGGCCCCGCAAGCTATGTGCTGCTGGCCTATGCCTCGCATCCTTACTGGAACATTCTCTGGTCTCACGGCTGGACGATTGTGGCTGTCAACGCCGTGGGCTCCAGCAGCTTCGGACGCACCTTCTGCGACAGGCTGCGTGGTCGTTGGGGCGAGCTTGATCTTCCGCAGCACTTGGCCGTGGCGGATGCCTTGCATGAGCAGGGCGCGCACAACGGCGCCATCGCGGCGGCCGGCAAGTCCTATGGCGGCTATCTGTCGGCATCGGCAGCGTGTACCACCGACCGGCTGAAAGCGGTGGTGGTGTCGGCTCCTGTAGCTGACCTGCGCAGTCACTTTGGCACGTCTGACTCCGGCCCCTATGCGGACCCGTATGCGCTGGGCGGCAGTCCGTGGGAGGCCGTGCACACCTACGACACCTTGTCGCCCATCTACCATGCCCCGCGCGCCACGACACCGGTGCTGCTGTTGCAGGGGATGGACGACGAACGCTGCCCGCGCGGTCAATCCGAACAGCTCTTTGCAACGCTCGCCAGGAGCGAAGCGGCCCCGGCCGAGCTTGTCCTGTATCCGGGCGCGGGGCATCACTTCTTTGAATCGGGGCGACCCTCCTATCGCGAAGACGCTGCCGCGCGGGTGGTTGACTGGCTGACCCGCTGGCTCGGGCTTGGAGGCGCCATCGAGTAGGCGCCGCGTGGGCACGCGCAATGCGGATAGGCCGACAGCCCGCGGTCCGCCCTCCCAGCCATGCACAACCTTTCTCTGAGCCTCGTCGACTGGTATCGCTTTTTCTTTGGCGATGCATCCGCCGGCTTCCTGCCGGAAGTGCTGCTGCGCACATGCCTCACGTATGTGTTGCTCATCGTGGCAATGCGCTTGCTCGGCAGACGTGTCGCAGGGCAATACACGCTGTTCGAAATATCCATTGCAGTGACGCTTGCAGCCGCCATCGGCGTGCCGCTCCAGACTGCCGAGCGCGGACTCCTGCCGCCGCTTGTGATTGCCGCCGTGGCGATCGCACTGCAGCGTGTACTCGCGCGCGCTGGCTCCACGCATCGGCGCTTCGATACGCTGCTCTCTACGGATGTGACGTTGCTCGCCTCCGACGGGTGCCTCGACCACGCCGAGCTTTCCCGCTCGGGCATGCCGCGCGAGAAGGTCTTCCAGGCGATGCGCATCAAGGGCTGGCAGCACCTCGGCCAGATCAGTCGGCTTTACATGGAGCCATCGGGTTCTTTCTCGTTTATTCCTGCCCGGCCCGCGCGCCCGGGGTTGTCTGTCCTGCCTGTTATTGACGAAACGCTGCGCGCCGAAGGTCGCATGCAAGGCTGGTCCGCCTGTATTGCTTGCGGCAACACGATCGAGAAGGAAGATCTGCACGGACACCGATGCGACCGCTGCGGCTCAAGAGACTGGACCTATGCCGTCACGGAAGTGGAGTGCTGATGGACTTTATCGAGCGCTTGCTGGTCGGCGATGCATCGTGGTCGTTCCTGATGGAGGTGGTGCCGCGCGCGGTGCTGGTCTATGTGCTGTTGCTCGTGTCCATGCGGTTGATGGGCAAGCGGATGGCAGCGCAACTGAGCATCACGGAACTGGCCGTCGTCCTGATGCTGGGCGCGGCCATCGCGGGGCCGATCCAGGTGCCGTCGCAAGGCGTGATGCCGGCAGCGGTGGTGCTCGTCGCGGTGGTGGTCTTGCAGCGGCTGACAGCCAAAGCGGGCCTGCGCTGGCGCCGCTTCGAGGTGCTGGAGCAGGGCGATGTCACCATCCTCGTGAAAGACGGCCGGATGCTGCTGGACGAGCTGAAGCGGTGCGAGATGTCGCGCGAGATGCTGGCGTCCCACCTGCGCGCTGCCGATGTCGGCCACCTGGGCCAGCTACGGCGTGCGTACCTGGAGGCGTCGGGCGCGATCAGCATTGTCTGGCGCAAACACGAACGCCCTGGGCTGACAGTCAGGGCGGACATGGAGCGTTCACTGCTCGATGTGTTGGGTGCAGATGGATATTTTGCTTGCTGGAGCTGCGGCTTCACGGTTGCTGCTCGCGCACGTCCGGCGCAGCGTTGCGAGATGTGCCACGTCACCCGATGGGAATCGGCCGTGCACCTGTCTCAGGAGCCGTTGCATTAGCGGCGATGGGGCACGGGCGACACAGGCAGGCCGCCGCGTGAGATGCGTGCCGGTCGATCAGTCTTCCACGGCCGTCGATCCGGCTGCCGTGCGTTCATGGCGGTCAACGCGGTTCAACGCTCGCAGCACGGAGCGTCCGGTATCGGTGAGCCGCGCACGGTGGCGTTGCCCTTCGGCGGAACGCTCGAGCATGACCAACTGCCGCTCCAGCAACGCATCCAATTCAGCGCGGTTCATGTCGACCTGCTCGGGCGACTGGCTCAGCAACATCAGGGTGGCAAATTCGTGTGCACTCAGCATCTTTGTCTCCTAGTAACAAACAACCGTAACCAGGGGGCACGGTGCCAAATGCAGGCGCGCAAGGAGCGCGCCCGCTTGCAAGGCAAAACAGCGACCGGTGATGCGCTCAGCCGGCGTGGACTTCGATACGCCGCGGCTTCGCCTCGTCGCGGCGCGGGATGGTCAGCTTGAGAACCCCGTCGCGCAACTGCGCATCGATGCGCGAGGCGTCAAAGTCGGGGCTCAGCACAAAGGTGCGCGAGAAATGCGGGTGCCGAACTTCGCCATGCTGCAGACGCAGACCCGACGGCGTGGGCACCATCAGTTCGGCATCGACCGTGAGCGTGCCGTCCTGCACGCGCACATCGAGCTTCTCGCGCGGCACGCCAGGCAGGTCGGCAAACAGCGTGATGCCCTGGCGGTTTTCGAAGATGTCGACAGGCGGCGCCAGGTGCGTCTGGCGTGCGGCGGGTTGTTCTGCCGGCTGCTTTGCGACCGCGGCATGACCCGGCTGCGCCTGGGTCGCCAATTGTGTGGTGTCGTTCATGATGTGCTCCTTCATGCTTGCGCAAGCTGTGGCTCAGCCTTGCACGGTGATCTGACGCGGCTTGGATGCCTCCGACTTGCCGACGCTGATGGTCAGGCAGCCGTTGACGTACCGGGCATTGACCTTCTCGGGGTCGACGTCCTGTGGCAGCTCGATCACGCGCCGGAACGCGCCGGTGAAACGCTCGTCGGCATACACGCGCGTATCGTCGGTCATCTCGAAATCCGGGCGCTTGCGTTCGCCGCTGATCGTCAGCAGCCCCTTGTCGATCGAGACGTCGATCTGCGCGGGGTCGAGCCCCGGCGCGAAGGCGACGATCTCGATGGAGTCATCGGTGCTGCCAATGTTGACGGGAGGAAAGGTGCCGATGCGCGTTGCGCGCAGGCTGGCGGGCACGCCCGCAAAGAGACTGGCCATCTGCCGGTGCAGGCGGTCGAACTCGCCCAGCAGATCGGTGCCAAAAACAGATCGCTCATGGCTGGCTCCTGGTGGGGCCCGCTCGGAGACTGAACCGAACTACGCGCTCCAGTTCATCCGTCCGTGGCGGGCCACTGACAAACAAATCGAAACACGCAGCGCGAGAACCGCGACTGCTTGACGACACCTAAAATAGGGAGGCAAGCGGAAATTTCAAGAGGCCATTCGATACGTCATTCGGAGGTTTCATGGACCTTTTCAACGCAGTGCACGAACAGATGGATGCGGTGCGCCTGCCGTTGGTCGCGGTCACCGTGACTGCGGCCCGGCGACCGAATACGCCGCTCGTGGCGATCCTGCATTGGCACGGATTCCGCCGCGCCAGTCCGCTCGTGTTACCGGGAATCGACATTCCGCCGCGCTCCGTGCCGGGCTCGGCCATTCAACTGACGCACGCCTGGCATTGCGTCGAAGCCGTTGACGAGGCGCTGCTCGATGCCGCCTGGCAGCTCGGCGCATGGGACCTGGAGCGTGTCGAGCGACGCGGCTGCAACGTGGTGGGCGCGTCCGCGGGTGAAGCGCTGGCATGTCGCCAGGCATTCGGCGATTACGACGGCGCTTCGGCGGACGAGGCACTCATCGACGGCGCGCCCGATCGCGCCGAGCTGATGCAGCTCGCCGCTGATGCAGGCTACCTGCGCTGGCTGTTCCGACCCGTCAAGGGCGGCGTGTGGCGGCAGCTTGATGAGCCGGACGACACGCTCGGCCCTGATGGCGGACGGGAACCGCCGTGTCCTGTGCTGCCGATACCGCCGACACCGCGCCAGCGGCCGGCACGCGGCCGTACGGTCTATCGCCTGGGAGCCGTCCGGCGCATCCTTTTGCCTTGAAACATTTTGTTACAAAGTCGCTGTTTTTCGCCTCTTGAACTCGCGGCGGGGCGCTTCTATTTTGCATTCCGCCAAGTCTTTGGCACGGCTTGCCTGCCCTGCCGGGCGCCCTGCTTGAACGGCGTGCAAGTCGGATTCCCTTTTTTGGTGATCTATCGCTCAGGAGATGGAAATGAAGATTCGTCCCCTCTACGACCGGGTTATCGTCAAGCGAATCGAACAGCAACGGACGACGGCCTCGGGCATTGTGATTCCTGATTCCGCCGCAGAAAAACCCGAGCAGGGTGAAGTCATCGCGGTCGGCACGGGCCGCTTGCTTCAGGACGGCACGCAGCGCGAACTCCAATTGAAAGTCGGTGACCAGGTGCTGTTCGGCAAGTACGCCGGGCAGACCGTCAAGGTCGATGGCGAGGAACTGCTCGTCATGCGTGAAGAAGACGTCATGGGCGTCATCGAAACCCACGCCGAGGCGGTTGCCAAGGCCGCCTGAAGCCTCGAGCCGCTCGCGGACACCGCCGGATACCGCCGGACACGCAAGGAGGCCGGTTGTTCGCGACGTGTTGAGTCAACGACTTATCCGGAGCAACAAACATGAGTGCAAAAGACGTCAAGTTCCACGACAGCGCGCGCGTCCGTATCGTCAAGGGCGTGAATGTTCTTGCCGATGCCGTGAAGGTGACGCTCGGGCCCAAGGGCCGTAACGTGGTCATCGAGCGCAGCTTTGGCGCCCCGACCATCACCAAGGACGGCGTGTCTGTCGCCAAGGAAATCGAACTGAAGGACCGCTTCGAAAACATGGGCGCGCAGATGGTCAAGCAGGTCGCGTCCAAGACCGCGGACATTGCCGGTGACGGCACCACCACGGCCACCGTGCTGGCCCAGGCCATCGTGCAGGAAGGCATGAAGCACGTGGCGGCCGGCATGAACCCGATGGATCTCAAGCGCGGTATCGACAAGGCCGTGGCCGCCGTGCTCGATGAGCTTCGCAATCTGTCGAAGCCGATTTCGACCAACCGCGAGATCGCCCAGGTGGGCTCCATTTCGGCCAACTCGGACGAGGCCATCGGCAAGATCATCGCGGAGGCCATGGAGAAGGTCGGCAAGGAAGGCGTCATTACGGTCGAGGATGGCAAGTCGCTCGACAACGAGCTGGACGTGGTCGAAGGGATGCAGTTCGACCGCGGCTACGTCAGCCCGTACTTCATCAACGACCCGGACAAGCAGGCGGCCTATCTGGACGACGCGCTGATCCTGCTGCACGACAAGAAGATCTCGAACATCCGCGACCTCCTGCCGATCCTGGAAGCTGCATCGAAGGCCGGCAAGCCGCTGCTGATCGTGGCGGAGGATGTGGAGAGCGAAGCGCTCGCCACCCTCGTCGTCAATGCGATGCGCGGCATCCTGAAGGTCGCCGCCGTGAAGGCGCCCGGATTTGGCGACCGCCGCAAGGCCATGCTCGAAGACATTGCCGTGCTCACCGGCGCAACGGTCATCTCCGAAGAAACCGGCAAGCAGCTCCAGAAGGCCACGTTGGAAGACCTCGGCCGGGCCAAGCGTGTGGAGGTTCGCAAGGACGACACCATCATCATCGACGGTGCCGGCGACCAGGCCAGCATCGACGCGCGCGTCAAGTCGATCCGCGTGCAGATCGACGAAGCCACGAGCGACTACGACCGCGAGAAGCTGCAGGAGCGCGTGGCGAAGCTTGCCGGCGGCGTTGCCGTCATCAAGGTGGGCGCGGCGACCGAAGTCGAGATGAAAGAGAAGAAGGACCGTGTCGACGATGCGCTGCACGCCACCCGTGCGGCCGTCGAAGAGGGCATCGTGCCGGGTGGCGGCGTGGCCTTGCTGCGTGCCCGCTCTGCCGTGCTGAACCTCAAGGGCGCCAACAGCGACCAGGATGCCGGTATCCGGATCGTGCAGCACGCGCTGGAGGCTCCGCTGCGCGCCATCGTCGCCAACGCGGGTGAAGAGCCTTCCGTCGTGATTGCGAAGGTTGCCGAAGGCAAGGGCAACTACGGCTACAACGCGGCCACCGGCGAGTACGGCGACCTCGTGGAAGCGGGCGTCGTCGACCCGACCAAGGTCACGCGCACGGCGCTGCAGAATGCCGCGTCTGTCGCCGGGCTGATCCTGACCACGGATGCGACCATCGCGGACGCACCGAAGGAAGACAAGCCCGCGCAAATGCCGGCACCCGAGATGGACTACTGAACCACGCAGTTGCGCTGCCATCGACTGGCCGGTTCGCCGGCCAGTGCAACTGCATTTCGGCGCCGCACGGTTTTGCGGCGGTGCCGCCTTTTTCAGGTTCGATCGCCACGATGAAGCTACAACTCACCATTGACGCGAAGCACCTCGACGTTGAGATCGATGATGTCGTTGCCGGCCTGCTGGCTGCGCGCCTGGGTTTGCCGGAAGGTGCCGACCACCGCGACGCGCTCGCGCGGCACCTCAGCGAGGTCAGCGCTCCGTGGGTGTTGGACGATGAACACATGCGCAAACGCGTG